>JAFGSP010000145.1 GCA_016934775.1 Candidatus Woesearchaeota archaeon
GTTAGCTTGTTTATTAAGTTTTCCCTGCAATTATTGACCCTGCAATACTTAGAATTTTATTGAGGATTTTATATTAAGTACCTTGACTATTCTGTTCTTAGGGGGAAATGTGCCCTTTTTAGTGATACAGTCGTATTTAAACTGGGCATTCTCCCCTATTGTTATCAACTTTGACTGGTTGAATTATGAGGTTTATTGGTAAAGATGCAACGGAAGAATTATCTGCTGAAAGTGCGTATTACCTCGGATCAGAGGGATCAGCTTGAGAAGATTGCATATTCTTGCGGTCTTAGTATGGCTGATTTTATCAGGTCGGTAATTTCTTCCAATAATGAGGACTTGAAGAGTTCTTTGTCTACCAATATGCTGTATTTGCAGTCAATGTTGAAGAAGTTTGAAAGCATGGAAGAGAATTTGAATTTGGTTATGGGAGAGTTTGGCATTAAGAAGAGGATTCCTAGGAAGTATAAGTTTAATGCTTCTTTTAGGGATTCAATGGAAGTGCCTGCTTTCCCATAACTTCACCCCATCTATTTCTATAATTTTTTCTCTTCCTTTTTGATTTTTTCTTGTGTTATTTCTTGTTTTATTTATATAAGGCGACCAACTGTCCTGAAACTCTGTGCATTTATGCCGGGTGTTCAGCTTAGAATGACAATGTTTTTATAACACCCCCCACTACTTTATAAGTATTGTGGGCACAAAGTGGTAAAGGCATTATACCCAATGGGTCGCCAATACCTTAGCCGGGCATTCATCTCAATAATGCTTGGTGAAGTGCAGAAATCCGTTGTTTCATCCCTTAAAAAGCCACAATTCTGGTTTAAACGCATGCCGGGACTATTACAGGCCTCACGCCTGGCATACATGTGAATCTTGTAGCAACCTCTTTGTTTGCCATATCTCCTTTTCTCCTCGGATATTTCGAGCCGCTCTCACTGGCGGTTTTCATCATATCACTATCTGTAACCCACTCTTTTCTGGACACAATCCCCTCTGTGTATCTTGGCGCTCCTGAAAACGAGAACGCACTATCTGTGCTGCCAGGCCAGAAGATGCTATTAAGGGGAGAAGGGCACCAGGCTGTCAAGATAACCATACTGGGCACTTACATCGGCATGATAATAGCCATCCTCCTTATTCCTGCCTTCATGTTCAGCGCCACAAAAATATATTCATTCCTCAAGCCATACCTTGTCTATCTTCTCATTATCCTTATGGCCTACATGATATTAAAAGACAACCACAGGTTCTGGAACTTCCTCTTATTCATGGTATCAGGCACACTTGGTGTAATTGTGTTCTCTATACCCAACCTTAATGAACCACTGTTTCCATTATTGTCAGGATTATTCGGGGTCTCAGGGCTTATGCTGAGCTATTTCGAAAACACAAAGATTCCTGAGCAGCAGGCAGATAACAAGATCAATCTGAGGCCGAAAGAGCTTGTAAAAGCGATACTTGGCAGCTCAATCGCGGTATTCTTCATCCAGTTTTTTCCCGGCTTAGGACCTGCCCAGGGCGCTGTGATCTCGAACCAGATAATAAGAGATGTGAAAGATAAAGGTTATCTGGCTTTAGTGGGCGCGATGGGCACTATGTCTGTTGTTTTCTCTCTTGTGACATTCTATGCTTTGGGAAAAGCCAAAGACGGCACAATAGTTGTGATAAGCAAGCTGCTCGAGATAGATATGAGTTCTTTTCTCATCCTGGTAGTTGTGTTCCTGGTGGCAGGCTCAATCAGTGTTTTTCTCACTCTGTTATTCTCAAATGTCTTCTCTAGGCTGATGACAAAAGTTAACTACAGGATGCTTGTTGTTTCAATAATTGTGTTCGTATTCGGGATGAGCCTTTTCCTCAACGGCTGGATCGGAATCATTGTCCTATTGACATCAACAGCCATCGGATTGATAGCTCCCCTGAAAGGCATTGGAAGAAATCACGCCATGGGCTGCCTTATATTGCCTGTGATACTCTACTTCCTCCTTTGACACCAAACAATAACTTTATTAAGTGCAGCGTCTGGAAAGGTATATATGGTCTATGTCAAAAAAGAGGGCATCCTTCTCGAATCTACAAAAAAAGAGTTCGAGAGCCATGCTGTGCTCAACCCCAGCATTATACAACAAGGGAATACACTTCACATGTTCTATAGGGCAGTCGCGCCCGGAAACAGGTCGTCTGTGGGATACTGCAAACTGGATGGCCCGATGAAAATAACTGAAAGGTCTGATGCCCCCATACTCTGGCCTGAGCATGATTATGAAAAACAGGGGATAGAAGATCCCAGGGTAGTGCACATGAACGGGACTTATTATATGTTCTACGCTGCATATGACGGAAAGAGCGCTAGAGGCGCAATGGCTACAAGCAAAGACCTAAAAAAATGGAATAAACAAGGCATAATTACTCCTAATATCTCATATGACCTTGCTGAAGACCTGTTCAGGCAGTCAAGGTCAAAGCTAAAGGAAAAATACTTCTTTTTTGAGTCCTATTACAAAGATATAGTCGGCAAAGATGTGATGCTCTGGGAAAAGGATATTTTCATGCTTCCTAAAAAAATAAAAGACAAATACGCATTGATCCATAGAGTGCTCCCTGATATCCAGGTAGCGTATTTCAGGAGCTTCAAAGATCTTGATGATAAATTCTGGGAAGAGTATCTAAAAAATCTATCCAAATATGTTGTCCTGGAATCAAAATACTGGTTTGAGTCAAGAAACATAGGCGGTGGCTGCCCTATGATCGAAACCAAAGAGGGATGGCTCATGATATACCATGCTGTCCAGGACACTAACCACGGTAAGATATATAGGGCAGGAGCAGCCCTGCTGGACAAGAAGGACCCGACAAAAGTGATAGGCCATCTTGCTGATCCCCTTTTCTCTCCTGAGGAAGAATGGGAAATTAAAGGCGATGTAGATAATGTGGTATTTCCGACAGGAACAGCAATTTTTGATGACACCTTATATATCTATTACGGCGCAGCTGACAAGAGGATTGCTGTAGCATCCCTTCATATCCATGAGCTTATGGATGAGCTGTTGAACAGGGACAGGTATACTGACATAAAGACAGAGATAGGGTTCCTGGCCGGAAAGATTTTCCACGATTGCAGGGAATCCCCGAAAACAGTTGAAGAACTATCTAAAAACCTAAAAAAGCCTGAAGAGCAAATCATCATGGCCGTCGGCTGGCTGCTAAAAGAGGGAAAAATCGGCTATTTCAACAGTGAGCACGGCATAAGGCTGAGAACAGAAGAATAAAGGGCTAATAATGGGATAATTTTATAAATTGGTTTGGACTTTCTGGAATTTTAGTATGGATAATCCGCCGTGTATTCTATTTATGTCAACATTCCCGCCAAGAGAATGCGGGCTGGCCACTTTTACTGATGACCTAACTGGAGCAATGGAGAATAATTTCAGCAACAAGTTCAGGTTCAGGATACTTGCCATGAATAAAGATGTAACAAATATGTATGATTATCCAAAGAAAGTCCTATTACAGATAAACGATACAGATATCCAGGAATATATCGATGCTGCAAAACATATCAACAGAACTGAATCAATAAAGCTAGTCAGCATCCAGCATGAATTCGGCATATTCGGGGGAAGGCTCGGCGATTATCTGATCCCTTTTCTTGAAATACTGAAAAAACCCGTAGTCATAACATTCCATTCTGTGATCCCTAACCCATCAAATGAGATGAAGAGGATTGTCCAAAGCCTTGCCAACAAGACTTCGTGTTTTGTGGTAATGGCCAAAAAAGCAGTAGATATACTGAGAAAGGATTATGAGATAAGCACAGATATAGCAGTGATTCCACACGGTATCCCGACTGTTCCCCTGGCAGCAAGCGCAAAAGAAAAATCAAAAATGAACTTCAGCAAAAGGACTATCCTATCGACATTCGGCATGATGAGCAAAGACAAAGGGTATGAATATGTAATAGGTGCACTTCCTAAACTGATAAAAAAGCACCCTGACCTGCTCTACCTGATAATCGGCCAGACTCATCCTGTAGTCAGAAAAAGAGAAGGTGAAAAATACAGGAACCATCTTGAAAATATGGTAAAAAAGCTGGGCCTTCATAATCATGTGAAATTCTACAACAAATATCTTTCTCTCAAAGAGATTCTAAGATTCCTTCAGGCTACTGACCTCTATATATCCCCCTGCCTTAACCCCAACCAGATCACTAGCGGAACACTGGCATATGCTCTGGGATCAGGAAGGGCAGTTGTATCAACACCCTTCCTGCATGCGCAGGAAGCTGTAACTCAGGATAGGGGCCTGCTAGTAGAATTCAGAAATCCAGGATCATATGCTGCTGCCATATCGAGGATATTGTCTGAACCTGCCAAAAAACTGGCCATGGAAAAAAAGGCATATGAATATACGAGGAATATGAGATGGCCAAACGTAGCAGAGCAATATGTGAAGATATTCGACAAATACATTTCAGGAAAAAAGGCGCTTCCTGAACTTAAGCTGGACCACCTGATACATCTTACGGATGATTTCGGAATACTGCAGTTTGCAAAAGGGACTACTCCAGATACTGAATCAGGATACACTCTTGATGACAATGCACGCGCCCTGATAACTTGCTGCATGTATTATAATATTTACAATGATGAATCTGTAATCCAGCTGATTGAAAAATATCTCAAATCTATCGAGCATGTCCTGCAGGAAGACGGAAGGCTCTTCAATAATATAAAAAGCAATCGGGAAGTCGATACAGATGAATGGAGTGAGGATGCCCATTCCAGGGGCATATGGGCCCTTGGATATCTTATTTCATCAAATAAACTACCTCAAAAAATGAGGGAAAAAGCAAAAGAAATCTTTCATAGATCATTGGAACCTCTTAATTTCATCAAGTCTCCCAGATCTGCTGCATTTTCTATTATCGGACTTTATCATTATAACCAGATTGAAGATTCCGCTGAAGCACTGGAGATGATTAGGAAACTTGCTGGTTTCCTGGTATCATGCCACAAGAACTGCTCCACTGAAGAATGGCAGTGGTTTGAAGAATACCTGACATACTCCAACAGCAAGCTGCCCGAGGCATTGTTATACTCATATCTGGCAACCGGAAATGAGGAGCATCTCAGGATTGCGAAAGCTTCTCTTGGTTTCCTTAAGTCTGTAACATTTGAGAACGGTATCTTTGCGCCCATCGGCCAGGACGGCTGGTATTTTATGAATGGTAAAAAGGCTCATTATGACCAGCAGCCTGTAGATGCTGCATCTATGGTGCAGACCCTGATATTAGCGCATAATATCTGTGATGAAAAAAGCTACATGGATAAAGCAAATTATGCTTTTAGCTGGTTTCTAGGCAGGAATTACCTGAACAAAAGGCTGTATGACCCCTGCACCGGCGGATGCCATGACGGCCTGGGAAGAAATTCTATAAATCTTAACCAGGGCGCTGAATCGACCATCTCTTATCTCATGGCAAGGCTGAATATTGAGGAAGCATTTGCAGAACATCTGCCTGAAAAAGGAACCATGACACAGTAAACTTTATATTCCCTTCTTCCTTAACTGATCAAAAAGAGGTGCTGCATGATAAGCTTTTTACAGGATACTTTGCTGAATTTTGTTGAACTCATTTATGCTCCTGTAATCTATCCTGAAATACTGTGGATATTGGTTCCTGTAATTCTGACTGTGTGGGTTATGGAGCTGTATTTCACAAAAAATCCAAGAAAAGGCATAGACCACCATGTATCCCTTGAAAATTCAGTCTTCCTGATATTTGTCTCATTCAACCTGATAAAAAGGACGTTAAGGGATTATATTCCTGCAAACCTTTTCATAACATCCCTGTTCATAATCGTAACCTTGATAATTACTGCGCTGGATTTCACGCACAGGCTGCCTCTCAAAACAAAACATGGCCTGTCCTCAAAATTCATAATAGGCTATCTCTCTTATGTAGCCATTGTGCTGGTATATTCAGGGATGCTTGTATTTGCGGAGATTCCTCAAGTCATATCAATAGCAGCCTCAGCCTTCATGGTATTTATTCTGTTTGCTGCAATAGGAAGAATATATAAGTTTCTCCAACTGAAATCATATGAAGAATTAGAATATTTTAAGAAAAAAAAATAATTGATTAGCCAAGATAGCTCATCTGTTTCTTGTCGCGCTCTTTCTGCGTAAGAGAGCTCTGCTTGAGGATTGTCTTGAACTTCTCCTCAAATTCTTCAGCCTGCTTTAGCAAAGGTTTGAAATCAACCTTAAGGCCGAGATAATCATCAAGCACCTTTATGATATTTGAAGCTGCTTTACTATCTGGTAGTTCTGACTTGGTCTCTGCAAAAAAGCATGTCAAAGGAATCTTTGACCTAAGCATAAGGGCAGCAGATACCCCTACAATTATTGATTCTTTTAGCGGCTGCAACCCCATCTTATCGATCTTTGTCCTGTTCTTGCTGCTGTTTGTGAAATAGAATACATTCTCTGATTCAGTCACCTGTGGTGATGAGACACCTTCGATACTGATTATCTCGGTGGTCTGCATGTCCTTGGCCATCTTGTGGATAGCGCTGCTCAGCTTCCATTCCAGGCCAACAGAATTAAGGATCGTGTGCAGGATGACAATATTATATTTCTTGTTATAGAATATGCCCATTGGGTCCACAAGTTTTTCTTTGTGTATGGCGATGGTCGCAGGCAGCTCATCATAGTGAAAAGAGCCTATCTTCTCTGCTCCCAAATGCTCGATAAGGAATTCTGTTGTGATAGTCCCGATGAGCCCGAAGCCCGGAAAACCGTCTATAATCTTTGGCTTAACTGGTTTTTTAGTGAGTTTTATTTCCATGATTGCACCTCGTTATATGCTTTCTAAGATTTTTAGAGTATATAAAAGTTTTGAAAAGTGAACTTTTCAAAGACCCAGAAAAAGCTGGCTTTTTCGCTGGTTTTGAATTGGAAGAATTCAAAGCCCAGGAAATATTAAGATATTTCCGCTGGTTTTGTATTAGATAGATAAGTATGGAGTCTCATTTAAATATAAGATTCCTTTCCCCCTCGCCATGAAAATAGAGTTCGAGAAGA
>JAFGSP010000146.1 GCA_016934775.1 Candidatus Woesearchaeota archaeon
CTGTCCATCTCATCTTTTTCTATAATTCTCATAAGAATCGGGAATCTTCCGGATTTTATATATCTTCCGATTAAGGTTTATATAAAAAATTATTGCTTTCAATACTTTTTAAACCTTAAAAACACCCAACACCCTCATATTGTCTCTCCTGACCTGCTGCCTGAAGTTGAAGTCATCCAAAAAGTCCATTTTGTCCTTATAATCATCCCATCTGTAATATTCTATTTTTTTCCTGAACATGAATCTTATCACCTCCTATAGCCATCTGTCGCTGAACTGCAGGTCAAAGCTCTGGCTTTTCATTGTCAGCTCTTTCATCTGTTTGTAGAATAATTCTCTTATTGTTTCCTGGCTTGTATCCATGAGTATCACCTCTTTTGATAAAAAATAAAGGCAGGTTTTTTTGGGGTAGTGAATCCTGCCGAAATTGTTGAGATTTCGCTGCCTCAACAACATAGAATATTATGATAAAACCCCTTTATATACTCTGCCCCTGAATGTCCAGTGGTTGTGCCTAAAAACCTAGAAATCAGTCAGTTTTTTCTCCACATTGCTGTAAGAGATGATGGATGTATTGCCCTCAGCACCCCCTGCTGTCTTTGTAACCTCTATAAACCTGTTTTTTTCCAGCTTCTCGATCTTCCGCTGAAATGTCTTGTATGTGTTCTTTCCGTCTTTTTCCTTGTATATCTTGAACAGCTCCCCAATCTTCTTTCCTGAATTCTCCTTCACTGTGTCCAGGATTAGCCTTGTGTCATCCTCAAGGTCTGTTGACTTCTTGACGCTGAACTCATCAAGCTTTCTTATAGCTTCTTCTGCATGCTTTTTCTCTATCTTTCTTGAGGCCTCTGCTTCAGCAGCCTGCCCTGCCTGCCTTAAAAGGTGCAGGCCTGACCTTATGTCTTTCAGCTCTGCTGTCTTGGTGGCGACAATCTTCAGGGCATCCTCATCCCACACTCCTGGGTTGAAAGCATACTTGATCCTCTCCCTTATTATCCCTTCAGTCTCTTTTGGGTTGTATTGCTTGAACTCAATGGTCTCAGGAGTGAGCCTTGACTTTATCCTGTCGTCTATGTCCATTATGAAGTCTTTGAAGTTTGTTATCATGAATATTGAGCATTTGTAGATGTCTTCCAGAAGCATGTATATAAAGTCAAAATCATCCAGCTTGTCAACCTCATCAAAGCAGAACACAGCTGCATTTTTGTTCAGCATCTCTTTTATGATTTTGAAAAGGTCGTCTGTCTTCTTGTTTTGTGTGAACTTATAGCCAATGACATCACATATTTCAAGTATTATCTTATAAGTCGTATTCTTCTGCCAGCAGTTGATATATATTGGAACAACCTCGTCACTCTCTTCCTCAAGGTCCCTAAACACCCATTTTATCGCTGCTGTCTTCCCTATTCCTGGAGGCCCGTGGATAAAAAGGTTCTTGCCGTTCCTTCCCTGAAACAATGGATGTATGCAGGTTGCAGCATATCTCTGCTGCTCTTCCCTGTAGGGCATTATCTTTGGGATAAAATCAAAATCTAGGGCTGTCTCATTCTTGAAGACGCTTTCATCAGCTTTTAGCATATTATCAAATAATGCCATAGCCAAGAAAAAGCATGATAGCTTTATATAACTTTTGCAAAATTTAATTGAGGGCATTTATTGTTATTATTAATTCCGCAATTAAATTGGAAAAGACATAACATTTTTTATTGATTATTATGTCTTTTTCTAAAATTCTGCAAGATTTCTAATACTGCTTCATCCCGCAGAACTGGCAGAACTGGTCTTGCTGCCTTATCTGTGAGCCGCACCTGCTGCAGTACTTGACAGGAACCTGTTTGGGCATAACCATCCTGGCATTAGCATCCTTTGGCTTTCTCTCTTTTGTCAGCCTTATTATCAGCAGTTTTATCAGGCCGTATGCTGCCATTATAATTCCTGCGTAGAAAAATATTGCCATTTTTTGGCCCTTGTCTAAAAGATAATAAGAGAGCACTGTAATCCCTAGGCCTAATATCAGGTATACCCCTCCATGTATTGGTTTTGTCATATTATTTAACAGGTTTTATTTTTGTCTTGCCGTTCATGTATTTCTGCAGAGCATCAGGTATTGTCACAGATCCGTCTGCATTCTGGTAGTTCTCCAGTATTGCGACCAACGCCCTTCCTGTTGCAATGGCAGTATTGTTCAAAGTATGCACCAAAGGCTGGTTTGGCATTCCAGGCATACCAAATCTTATGTTAAGCCTTCTTGCCTGGTAGTCTGTGCAGTTTGAGCATGAACATACTTCCTTATACTGTTGCTGTTTCAGCATCCATGCCTCTACATCATACTTTTTTGCAGCCAATACACCTATATCTCCTGTGCAGATGTTCACAACCCTGTATGGTAATCCCAGCCCTGTAAATATGTCTTCTGAATTCTTCAATAGCTCTTCATGGAATTTCCAGGACTCCTCTGGCTTGCAGAATATGAACTGCTCAACCTTGTTGAACTGGTGCGTCCTAAAAAGCCCTCTTGTGTCTACTCCATGGCTCCCTATCTCTTTCCTGAAGCACATGCTGTACCCCACAAACTTGATAGGAAGGTTTTTTTCAGGGATTATCTCATTCATGAACATTCCTGCCATCGGATGCTCTGATGTTGCTATCATGTATGCATCCTCCCCCTCTATCTTGTACATCACATTTTCGAAATCTGCAAGGTCTGTGACACCTTCATATGCTTTCCTGTTCATCATCAAAGGAGGTTCTATCAAAACATAGCCTCTTTCAACAAGCAGATCAATAGCATATCTTATCAATGCCTGGTTTAGCAACGCTAAATCCCCTTTTAGGAAGTAGAATCCTGCGCCTGCCAGCTTTGTCGACCTCTCAAAATCTGCAGCCCCCAATGATTCGGCAAGCTCTGCATGCGACTTAAGCTCAAAATCTACGATTCTTGGCTTCCCAACCTTCTTTATCTCAGCATTTTCAGAATCATCCCTGCCGTACGGCACAGACTCGTGCAGTATGTTTGGCAGCCTCATAAGATAGTCCCTTATCTTCTGGTTAAGCATCTCAAGCCTTTCTTCAGCTTCTTTAACCTTCCTGCCTGTCTCTTGGGCTTCAGCAACCTTTCCTTTAAAGTCCTGGCCTTTTTTCTTCAGCTCATTAATCTCTAGTGTCGACCTGTTTCTTGAATGCTTAAGTGAGTCAAGCTCCTGCTTCAGCTTCCTTGCCTCATCGTCTTTTGCTATAAGGTCATCAAGCCATGCTAGCTTTTTCTCATCCCTCCTCTTCTCAAGGTCCTGCCTCACTAAATCAGGGTTCTCTCTTATAAGTTTTATATCAAGCATATAATCTCACCTAAAAAAACAATATATCCCGCTTATATTTAAAGTTTAGTGTATGTACAACCTCAAGAAACCAACCCCTCCAAAAATCCCTGCATCGAATAAAGCAATGTCATCACCCTCTGCCAAAAGCTTAAATCCACAAGCTCAATATATGCTTTTGCAGCGGCCTTATACTGCCCGCCTTCCTTGTCTGAATATGTCATTGTTATCTCTAATTCATTAACCCCTTTC
>JAFGSP010000147.1 GCA_016934775.1 Candidatus Woesearchaeota archaeon
AGGAATAAGCAAATTTACACTCATCATTCATCACTTTGAAACTGAAATTAAATAGAGTATTGCTTATTCTAGTTAAAACCAATTAAAATTCAAAAAAACAAGTTCAGCATAAGAAAATGATCATTATGTTCCTCAAATCACAATCCAATAGCCGAATAAAGATAGGAAAACATATCAATTTCTTGTGCTGGGCCTAAGACAGGAGGAGATTAGAATGGGAAAAATCAGCCCAGTATCAGCTAAATATATTGTACATGCGAATATTGACATAGAAGGAGTAGTGGACAGGCCAGACGTTATAGGCGCCATATTTGGCCAGACAGAAGGGCTCCTTGGCTCAGAACTGGAATTAAGAGAGCTTCAGAGATCAGGAAGGATTGGCAGGATTGAGGTGGACACAGAAACAAAATCAGGCAAGACCAAAGGTTCTATCGTGATTCCGTCAAGCCTTGATAAAGCAGAAACTGCTATTGTAGGAGCAGCGCTTGAGATAATACAAAGGATCGGGCCATGCAATGCTAAAATTGAAGTCGATAAGATTGAGGATGTAAGGATATCTAAGAGAACCTTTGTTATTGACAGGGCAAAAATCCTGTTAAGGCAGATGATGGACACTGTAATGCCAGATTCTCAGGAATTGTCAGATGAAGTGGCCTATTCTGTCAGAGTGATGGAGATTCAGGATTACGGTAAGTCAAGGCTTCCTGCAGGCCCTGCTATCGAGGATTCAGACGAGATTCTTGTTGTTGAGGGAAGAGCAGATGTTCTTAATCTTCTGAAACACGGATTCAAGAATGCTATAGCGATGAATGGCACTTCAGTTCCACAGGAAATAATAGATCTTGGCGGCAGGAAGATAATCACTGCATTTGTCGATGGTGACAGGGGGGGGGACCTTATTATCGAGGAACTCATGGGAGTTACAGAAGTAGATTTTGTTGTTAAGGCTCCGGATGGAAAAGAAGTTGAGGAACTGACCAAAAAAGAGATTCATAAGGCTTTGAGAAGCAAGACCTCTGCCGAACAGATTAAGCTTGAGGTGAAAGAGAAGAAAAGTTCAGATAAGTCATCTAAGCCCCAGAGATCTTCTTCCAGGCCGCATCCTCACACTTCAACAGAGCCGGTAGTTGCGGAAAAACAGGCTACAATAAGTGAAGATGAAAAACAGGCTTTTGGCGAGATGCTTGAAGACCTTATAGGGACAAGAGGCGCATATGTGCTTGATGATAAGCTCAACATACTTGGAAAAGTCCCTATATCTGAGCTTCAGTCAACTCTTAAATCCTTAAATACAGGCGTTCATGCAGTTGTATTTGATGGTGTGATTGACAGTGAGTTGTTGGGCATTTCAGAAAAAGCAAATGTCAATTTCCTTGTCGGAATGGACAATAAAGTAAAAAGCAAATCATCAAGAGTACTGCAATTGACTGTTGATGACTTTTAGCTTTCAATAAAATTTATTATTTCTGATTTTTCTTTTAGTTCTGCAATGTAATCATTGAAAAGTTCATTCTGCATCTCAATATTCAATGTTTGGTTTATCTCCTCCCTAAGGCTATCAAAAGGCACGACACCTTCTTCTTTTTTTTCAAAGACTTTGATGATGTGGTAACCAAAGACAGTTTCTACAGGTTCAGAAACTTCACCTGATCCAAGCATGAATGTCTCATTAAGGAAATCCTTGTCAAACGGATCTTCCTTACTTACCCAGCCAAGGTTCCCGTTTGTATATTTGGCTGCAGGCTCATCTGAGGATTCAAGCGCCATCTCAGCGAAATTAGTTTCATTTATTGCCTGAATTACACTCAGTGCCTTATCAAATGCTTCTTCTTTTGTGAGATTTGAGACGCATCTCTGGCTTTCATTATGGCAAATAAGGATGTGGCTCACATTAACGCTTTCAGGTATTCTGTATATGTCCAGATTATTAAGATAATATTGGTTAAGGTCTTTTTCAGTTATGTTTATCCTGTTAATAACAGTCATGTTGATTAGCTTATTAAGCATTAGCTCTTTCATATAGAAGTCATAGATTTCTTCCCATTCCAATCCATTGGTTAACATTGATGCTTCAAATTCTTCTCTTGTTGTCCCGCTTTGATCAAGGAGTTCATCAATTTGTTGGTCTATCTCCTCCTGGGAGACACTTATGCCTTCTTTTTCAGATTCCTGCAGCAGAATTTTCTCATCAATCATCTGCAAAAGCACATCCTCTTTTGAGATGAACTGCCTGTATTCTTCCGGAATCAGAGTGTATCTGTCCTCAAGTTCCTGTACAGATATCTCTTCACCATTGACTATAGCTGCAGGAGTAGCAGACTGAGGAAAAAAGACATTGTTTATGTCAAATGCTTTTTGGAGGAAACCAGGCACTGAATCTACACTGTTCAGATAAATAAGGCCCACACCAGCAGCCAGCACAATGATAAAAATAAGGCTTAGTGTAAGGTTCATAATCTTTGTCCGTTTTATTATGCTTACTGCTTTTTCTCTAAGATCAGACGCAGGTTTTGATTCTTTTTTTTTATTCTTTCTAGGAATTCTTTTAGAAACATTTGATTTTGCCATAATTTCCCCCCTCCAAATTGCGATTAAATAAAAAATGAGTATATAAAAAGCTATTGGAAATTATACTATTGTGAGGAACAACAAATTATATAAATGGTCATCCTTATGATATAAACAATATGTATGACATTGTAGTGGGGAGAAGCCAGTCAGATATGAACAAATACGGGACAAGAGGCACAATACTTCTTGGAAAGCATTATGTGAAGATGGGCCAGGTGACTTCTTTGTCTAATAAGGTTTTTCTGGAGGTCACAAGAAGCCATGTGGTATTTGTCTGCGGCAAGCGCGGAGGCGGAAAATGCCTGACAGGAGACACATTGGTAACAATGAATGATGGGTCAAGAATTCCTATCAGAGAACTGGAAACTACAGATAAAGATGTGCTTTCCCTTGGAAATGATCTTAAGATAGCTTCTTTTGAAAAGTCAGGATTTTATAAGCGAAAAGTAAGTGAACTTCTGGAACTGAATTTAAGATCTGGAAAAAAGATTAAACTTACACCAGAACATCCTTTGCTTACAGTCAAAGGCTGGACAGAAGCACAAAACCTCAAAATAAAATCTAGGATAGCAACTCCTAGAAACATTGCATTTTTTGGTGAAAATTCTATGCCTGAATGCCAAATTAAATTACTTGCTTATCTTATTGCAGAAGGTCATTTAGGAAATAAGAAAGTGTTATTTACAAATAATGACGATTTAATAATGAATGATTTTAAGTCTGCTGTTAATGAATTTGACAAGAAGTTGACATTAAGAAAACATGGCGAGATTACATTATCTGTTGTGCAATGTAGCAAAAGAAAAATTAGTGACCCAATAAGAAATAGATTCGGGAAATTTTCAAAAGGC
>JAFGSP010000148.1 GCA_016934775.1 Candidatus Woesearchaeota archaeon
AAAATGTCCGAAGGACTAAAAGCCCCCTCTTAATAAATTTCTTTTACGAAGTAAAAGACTATATGTGCGTAGCACCTGGACTCCCCCTCTTTTGCTTCTTTTTCTAAAAGAAGAATGATATTTAGACTAGTGAAAATTTAATTGCGTATAACATCTATTCAACGAACATCGTTGAATAGTCTGTCCAGTGGGTTAATGATTTCTGGCTGTGGGAATCTGTTTCTGATTGCGTTGAGATATTCTAGATGATTGTCTGTGATTGAGTTGAAGATTGTGAGTTTCTTTTTATGGTTGAAATCCTGTGTGAGGAGCCATTTCATCATTCTGCTGTAGCTCAAAAGGACATGTTCTGCGTCGATAAGTGCTTTGTTTATTTGCTTAATTTGTTTCATGTTTTCACCTCAAATTTTTCTGTTTTACATGGTGTGAAAAGCCCTCATATGGTTTTTCTGGAGAGGAAAACTATAATGAACGGGCTTGAGCTTTTCTTTGATTTGAGGTGTCATGAAACAATAACAATAAAGCATGTTTAATCAGTAGACACACTGGACATTCCGGCGTAAGCTATTTATAGGTGAAATAACTAACATGTTAGTATGAAAAGAAACTCATTTTACAACAAAACACCAATGGAAAACCTAGAGACTGAGCTGGTGCTCAGAGGATACAGCAAAGAGACAATCAAATCATACATCCATTATAACAGGCAGTTTCTTGATTTTATCAGTAAAAGCCCTAAATATGTTTATGAGAGAGATATAAAGGATTTTGTTAAGAACATGATTGATCTTGGCCTGGATAAAAACACAATAAATCTGGCGATAAGCGCCCTGCTTTTCTATTACAAAAAGATAATGCACAGGAAGTTCTATGTTCCAAGGCTGAAAAAGGATAAGAAAATGTATCCTGTGCTCTCTGAATATGAAGTTATGCAGATAATTGAGTCTGCTGATAATATGAAACACAAACTACTGCTGAAGGCATTATATTCAACAGGATTAAGAGTATCTGAAGCTGCAAAATTGCAGATGGCAGACATTGATTTTGACAGGAACATTGGATATGTAAGAAAAGGAAAAGGACAGAAAGACCGACTTTTCTCGTTGAGCTATCTATTAGTAGAAGAACTAAAAGAGTTCTTTGAACAGGAAGATAAAAAAGCAGGTTACCTCTTTTCATCCGGCAACGGACCGCATTACACATCCAGAACAATACAGGAGATTTGCAGAAAATACACAAAAAAAGCAGGAATACAGAAGAATGTAACTCCCCATACATTCAGAAGAAGCTTTGCCACGCACTTAATAGAAGACGGCTGTTCTATATACGATGTGCAGAGGCTGCTAGGCCATGCCAATGTCCACACAACCCAGGAATATATCAAGCAGTCAAAAGTGCCGATAAACAAGATAGAAAACCCTCTTGACAGGTTATATTCTAAAACTATTTAAATGAATTCTTACTCCAGAGCATGTATGGCGACCGTTGTGTAACGGTAGCATGGAGGACTGTGGTAATCAAATTGCAGTCATCCTCAGGACCGAGATGATGATTGAAATGAGCATCACGTGACTTCGATTCTCGGCGGTCGCCCTCTCATTTCAATATATTCTTTCAGCTTTTCTCTCTTGTAACCAAGCTGAATATAAGGCAAAATATAATTTTTAAAAATGTTGAAATTATTTGGAATGACTCTAAATTCAATTCTCCTAGTTGTACCAAAAAACTCTCTATTTCCTATTTTTCTTTTTCCAGAATATTCTAGATAATTAATAGAGCATTTTAAGATTTCTTCTAATTGAGCAATAAGCTTGTCTGGTCTATAACTGGCATAAATTCTTATAAAACATTGTGGATATGATCTGGAGCTAATTCTAAGATCACCATCACCATCAATAAGTCCAGCTAGATAAGGACCTGAAAGAGCCTTGTTCTTAACAAAATATTCTGGAATAATATGGCCTTTTAGATGAATCTTATTCTCAGTGAACATTGAAATAAAAGAAGTGCATCCAAATCTATACTGATGAAACTTATGATCTTCTTTAGTTCTCCCTTTATAAATGGATCCTTTGATACCGAAGATATCCTGAGAGATTTCAATAAACTTGTTGAACATTGGTAGAGACTTAGTACCTACACCTAATCCGATATAATAAGACCTTTTCTTAAAATGCTTTACATATCCGTCACTGTGCATTATACCTAACCAATATGCAAAATCAGGATGATTAAAGTTTGGATTCATATTCCTCTTCAGCTCCTTAGTGAATCAAAATTAATCAGAATGATTTAACTATCTGGCGTGAGAATGTCCAGTGAGGTCAGAAAAAATTCTTTTTTTCACTTTATTCTTGTTTATATCTCTAAGATATCGTGATTCTCGCAAATATTTATATATTCAAAATGCCTAATATTACTGGGGAATATGCTATGGCTAGAAGGAGCACTAAACAAAAAGATAGGATCAAGTGGGGCAAGAGTCTCTATGTCCTTTTCCAGGCCATTCTGTTCATCTACATGGTGTATTTTGTATCGAAAAACAAATTTCTGATCATCCTTATTGTGTTTGAAATACTTGACATACTAAAAAATATTGCCACTCAGAGCTTTGAATTCTTCCCTTTCGAATTGAGGTTTGTGTTTGGAATTGCAGCGTCATACTATTACAGCCCTACAATAGGCATAATCATATTCTGCCTCGGCCTGATAAACAGGGCTGCCATGGTCCACATCAGGCCTTCTGACTTCACAAAAGCACTGAGGCACTTCCCGTTGTTTTTCCTTACTGCAGCTATGGGAAGATTCAATTTTTTTACAGTCGCATTATTAGCATTATCACTCAACTACATGATGAAGTACATCCTAAGGCTGGGATACGAGTCTCAGGGTGTTTTTGATGATGTTGTATATCTGGCAATAAACTTTGTCGGGGCCTCACTGATATTCTATCTGCTCGGCATGATCTATTACTATCTGCCTTTTCTTATGTAGCTGATCCCCCGGATAACAAAAATTATATAATAGTGGAATCTTAGAATAAGATAAAAAGAGGCGAATACACTGGGGAAAAAATCACAAATCACCTTATTTATCATCATAGGACTCCTTATTATTGTAGTTGTAGCGTTTTTCTCTTTCAGGGAAAGCAAGATAGAAGACAAGGAAGTGCCTAGGACAACAATACTTGAGTTTGAGAACACAAAAGAATCCATCAATCTCCTGATGGGAGACTGCCTCAAGAAATTGCTCAAAAAAGGGATAATAAGATACGGCCTGAACACTACTCAATCAGAGGATTTAATAGAGGGACATATATTTGCTGAATTCCCTGAGTGTGTAGGAAATTTTGAAATGTTCAGGAAAGAAGGTTCTCTTGTTTCAGAAGGCATAACTGATATGAAAGTAAAAATCAATGAAGAGTCTGTGACTGCGGATCTCGAGCACCCTCTGACATTCAGGAAAGAAGAGTTTGTGTTTGAATCCGGCAGCCTGTCATACAGCCTGCCCAGGATAATCAATGAAAAGATTAACTCTGGCAGCATGACAAAAATAACTTCAGGAGATGGTTCTATGATCCTGGATATTGCCCAGGGCACTGATGTGAACTCGGGCTCTTCTGCTATTTACAAGGCAGGCATTAAGATATTTGACAGGTTTTATGAAGATGACCTCAACCCAAATATGGTCGGGATGCTCGTGTATGAAAGCCTTCCTGCCAAACTGACATTTTCAAAGCCTGCCACTGTCTATTTCTATTATGACGATGAAAACCTTGATCCTGCCATTGATGAGAATGAGCTTACTCTTGGATATTATGATGCAAACGGATATTGGATCGGCCTGTCAACCCAGCTTGATACTGCATCAAACAAGATAACTGCAGACATACGCGAGTTCTCAGCCATTGGATTTTTTGTTGACTGCGACCCGGGGAAAAGATGCGGGCTTAATTATCTGGATGAGTGCACATATTGCTGGCTGAACAAGGAGCTTTATCAACAAATGTATCCTGATGAATTCGCTGCTAATGGATGTGAACTGCAGATAGCCGGAAAAGAGCCTTGCTGCATAGGATCCTGCCCTCAGGGAACTATGGGCACAGGCACACCTTATTATAATCAGTGCGAATGGGGAAAAACAGACCTGTGTTATAAAGGGTGCGGCCCAACATCTGTAAAGATGGTGCTGGAAGGAAAAGGCCTGCAGGAGCCAAAAACAGCAATCAATGCAATACAAGACTGTGCAGGCCACGGATTCACTGAATGGCAATCCCTGGCAAGATGCATAAAGCAGATATCCGGCCATGAAACAGAACATAATTATTATAGTAATCCAGATGAAGCATACAGTAGGATAAAAGAAGAGATAGACAAAGGCAACCTGATTGTATATGGAGCAGGCTCGCTCGACAGCTACAGCAGCTGGAGCTCGACAGCTGGCAGCCAGGGACATTTTTTTGTAGTTGCAGGCTATTATGAGAACACTCAAAGCAAGGGGATAATAATCAATGATCCTTTTACGGGAGTAGACAATCTTAATCAATTTGGATACGGCAGGAATCTTGTATTGCACAGGCAAGTGTTAGATTTCATAATATACGGAACAGGAAGATCCATGCTGATTGTAAAATGAGAAAAAAAATAATATTTGCAGCGGGTATAATTGCATTAATTATTATGATTTCCTCTTGGAGCGTTAAAGCCTATGATCCTGACAGGTATATATTCCTTACTGTTGGTGAAGATATAAACAAGGTTAATATTTCTGTGGTTGAAGATACTGCAGCCTACATAAGGAAATTCTTTGTCAGCATCAAGCCGGAGACTGAGAACTACACAGTCAGATTCTATGATGCCTATAATGAGACTGTAGCTGAAGATATATTTTATAAGGGTTTTGAGAACAGGTATATTTACTTATATGGACTAAGCTCTGTCAAGCTGTTTGATAAGGATACGGTTGTATTTGAAAAGAACTTAGGGTTCTGCAACAATAACGGACTATGTGAGCCATGCTTCAATGAAAGCTGCAGCCTTTATGAGAATGTCCTTACCTGCAGCGATTGTAACAGTGGTGGAAGCGACGGCTATTGCGATCTTTATAGAGACGGTATCTGCGATCCGGATTGCAACAACATAGACCTTGATTGTCAGGGCTGCAATGAAATGTTCTGTGTATTCAGGGACACCTTCTATAAGCTGCCTGATTGTGAAGCAGACTACGGCGGAGAAATATGCCTGCCTGGTGAAAAATGCACTGGCAGGTTCATATATGCACCCGGAGCTGGCAGCCTGTGCTGCATTAAAGGAGAATGTATGAAGTATTCAATATTCACTCCGAAGGGTGTAAATATAAGCCAGCTGGAAAAGCCGGAGTATGTCTCAGCAGGAGAAGAAGAAGGAATGACTGGAGAAGAGACTACAAAAGAACAGGTCTCTGAGACAACTGAAAAAGACTTTGATGAAACAAATTCAGAATTAGGGAGTTCAAATAATAACCTGTTCTTCAGGATACTGCTGGGCCTGGGAGCCATTGCACTCACAGTAATAGTTGTTTTGTATATCAAAAGGAATAAAAATACAGTCTGATTTCCGGGTATTATGGGCCTGTGGTCTAGCGGCTAAATATACCTTTCAAATAATATGTTCCGCAAATGACATTGCCTTCACACGCTTATGCTGGAAACGGCAAAGGTCGCCAGTTCGATTAACGTACGTTTGTTTACTTACGAATGTTACCGTTCGGAAGTCTGGCCGGGCCCATTTATTTTCTTTTTAATATATGAGATAGTGCTATGAACCGGATTACACAATAATATATATATATTACGAGTTAAATCCAAACTTTTATAAATGACCCATATTTCCAATGCTTTAACAACCCGAGTTTACGCGTTAGGGTCTCTAATTAGTTCTCGGGCAGTTATATGATTTAAAATGGCAGAAGAGCAAAAGATCAAACACATTGTAAGGATTGCTAATACTGATTTAAAAGGAGAGAAAGCTATATCTGTCGCCCTGACAAGGATAAGGGGCGTCGGCACCATGTTCTCAAACATGGTCTGCAAGATCTCAGGCATAGATGGAAGCAAGAAAGCAGGCCTTCTTGATGCAAGAGAGATTGAGAGGCTCACAGATATTATTTCTAACCCTGAAAAATATAAGGTGCCTGAATGGATGATGAACAGGCGCCAGGATATTGAAACAGGAGATGATAAGCACATAATCACAGGAGATTTGCAGTTTACAGAGCAGCAGGATGTAAGAAGGCTGCAGAAGATCAGGTCCTACAGGGGATTCAGGCATGCATCAGGCCTGCCAAGCAGAGGCCAAAGGACAAAATCAAATTTCAGGAGAAACAAAGGTAAGGCTGTCGGTGTCAAGAAGAAGTCCGGGGCCAAATCAGGGCGTGTATAAAAATGGGAAAATTAAAATCAGAGATTTTCGAATCCCCTGTTTATAGGAGGCTATAAACATGGGAGATCCAAAAAAACTCAGGAAAAAGTATTCTACACCTACACATCCATGGCAGAAGCTGAGGATTGATGAAGAAAAACCCCTGATGAGAGAATATGGTTTCAAGAACAAGGCAGAAGTCTGGAAGCTTACATCAACATTGAGAGATTTTAAGGCAAGAGTCAAAGACCTTATCCCTCTTAATGATGAGGATGCTGATGCTAAGAAGAAAAAGCTGATAGAGAAGCTGCAAAGGCTGAATCTTGTCAAGACTGATGCCATCCTTGAGGATATTCTTGCTTTGACTTTAAAAGACATGTGCGAGAGAAGGCTCCAGACAATTGTTTTAAAGAAAGGGCTTGCCAAGTCAATCAAGCAGGCAAGACAATTTATTGTGCATGAACACATTATGATAGGTGACAGGAAAATTACTTCGCCTTCTTATCTGGTCACTGCAGAGGAAGAGGCGATGGTAAGGTTTGCTGATGGTTCTGCTATTGCTTCTGAAGACCATCCTGAACATTCTTCAGCCATGGATGTTGTAAAAGAAGAGATGGCCAAAGCAGGCCTTGAAAAGCCGGTTGAAAAAGAAGAAAAAGAATCCAAAAAAACAAAAGACGAAGAAAAGAGCGCTCAGGAAGATCTTAGAGAAGAAGTCAAAAAAGAAGAGTCTGCAGTCGAAAAAGAAGAAGAGGCAGTTGAAGAAAAATGAGCGAAAGAAGAGAAATCAGATGGGGAATCTGCCACATTTATTCATCTTATAATAATACTATCATCCATATCACAGATATAACAGGAAGCGAGACAATAGCTTTCTCCTCAGGGGGCCAGATGGTTAAGGCAGACAGGCTGGAGAGCAGCCCTACTGCAGCTATGGCAGCCTCAAAAAAAGCAGGAGAAGCTGCCCTTGAAAAAGGGATAACAGGGATACATGTGAAGATCAAGGCGCCTGGCGGTCATAACGGACCCAGTAATCCTGGCCCGGGAGCTCAGGCAGCTGTTAGGACATTATCAAGGATGGGCCTAAGGATAGGCATCATTGAGGATGTAACTCCTATTCCTCATGACGGCTGCAGGAAAAAAGGAGGAAAAAGAGGTAGGCGTGTATAAAATGGTCAAGCTTGAACTTAAATCAAAATCTGAGAACAAGACTACATTCATCGTAAAGGAAAGCTCTCCTGCTTACAGCAATGCACTAAGAAGGATAATCCTAGGAGAAGTGCCTGTAATGGCTATTGAAGAGGTTGAGTTCAGAAAAAACAATTCAGCATTATATGACGAGGTTGTGGCACACAGGCTGGGTCTGGTTCCAATGTCAACAGACCTGAAATCATACGAGCTTCCGCAAGGGCCTGAAGATATTGAAGAGAAAAAAGCAAAGTGCACAGTACAGTTCACACTTAAAGAAAAAGGACCGAAGACAGTATACGCATCTGATTTGAAGACAAAAGACCCGAAGATAAAACCAATTTATCCAAAGATGCCTATCGTAAAGCTGCTGAAAGATCAGGAAATTGAGCTTATCGCGACAGCAATTCTAGGCCTTGGAAAGAACCATTCAAAATGGTCGCCCTGCCATGTCTGGTATACTTATTATCCTAAACTGACAATAAACAATAAAGATATTGAGAATTATAAGGAACTTTATCCTCCCCAGGCTTTCAACAAGAAAGGGAAGTTAGATGAGAAAGAGATTTTGGAGAACAACCTTGTGGATGCAGTAGCTCATGTCAACGAAGATATTGTCAAAGTTGAATATGATGACACATCATACCTGTTCCACATTGAATCATGGGGCCAGCTTAGCCCTAAAGAGATAATCACAGAAGCATTGGGCATATTCAACAATAAGCTCGATGAACTAAATGCTCTTGTCAAGTAGACAAGACTAACAGCCACTCTCATAATGCGGGGGTGGCAGAGCCTGGAAAAGTTGTCTTCAAAGGCAACTTGGGCAATCAAATGCGCAAGGTTGAGGAACCGAAGATAAACGCTTCGTTGCAAATGCCTTGTCCCATAGAGGGTGCGCGTGTTCGAATCACGTCCCCCGCATATTACAATTAGGCCTCATGTGAAGTTGAGCAAAAGCGAAACTCACTTGGGTTGATAAGGGAAGCATTCCCTTATGTGGGAATCAATCGCCGCATAATAAATACAAAACGGGCTTACCAAAAACCCGCAAAATCAAGAAAATGAAAAACCAGCAACTCGAATCATTGATTGTAGAGCTGAAGAAGGCTTCTATCAGTCATGAGGCTAACATCTGGAAAAGAATAGCGACTGAGCTAGAAGGACCCACAAGCAGGATGAGAGTTGTTAACTTGTCAAAGATTGACTGCTATTCAAAAGATAATGAGGTTGTCATCGTGCCAGGAAAAGTGCTTTCAATGGGAAACCTTTCAAAGAAGATAACTATAGCAGCATACAAATATTCAAAAGGCGCCATGTCAAAGATCAGGGAATCCGGAAGCAAGGCTGTCTCAATTTATGACATTTTGAAGAACAATCCGAAAGGAGCTAAAGTGAGGATAATAGGATAAATAGTTTGAGGAAAAAATGATTATAATAGACGCTAGCAACTTGATTGTAGGAAGGCTTGCTACCTATGCGGCAAAGCAGGCCCTGCTTGGCGAAGAAGTCAAGATAGTTAATAGTGAAAACGCCTACATCAGCGGCAAGAAACAAAATATATTTGATGATTTCCAGAACAAAAGAGACAGGGGAACTCCAATGACAGGCCCTTATATCCACAGGCGGCCTGATATGATCCTGAGAAGGACCATTAGAGGCATGCTGCCTTTCAAGAAGCCAAGAGGCAAGGAAGCTTTCAAAAGAGTTATGTGTTACGTCGGCATCCCTGAAGAATTGAAAGATAAGAAAGCTATAACCCTTGAATATGCAAACATATCAAAACTTCCCACATTAAAATATGTTGATCTAAAGACGTTATCTAAGAGACTAGGTGCAAAAGTTGAGTAAGAAAGTTATTGTAAAAGCAGGTAAGAGAAAGACTTCAGTTGCCAAGGCAACACTAAAAGAAGGCAAAGGAAAGATCAGGATTAATAAGATTCCTATTGATTTGTATCAGCCTCAGCTCTACAAGCTGAGAATAATGGAGCCTTTGATACTGGCCCAGGATGCTGTAAGCAAAGTCGATATTTCTGTAACTGTCTCAGGCGGAGGCCTTATGTCTCAGTCTGATGCAGCAAGGCTTGCAATCGCAAGGGCTCTTGCAGAACACTCGCCTAAGCTGAACGCTGTATTTTTAAACTATGACAGGCAGCTTCTCGTGGCAGATGTCAGGAGAAAAGAGGCCAGCAAACCAAACATGCATGGATCTGCCAGAAGCAAGAAGCAGAAGAGCTACCGATGAGTAGTAACTTTTTGAGGTTGTTTTTTAGTTGTTGCATGACTCCTTTTAATGTGATTTTTTAATTTATCTAATGATGAATATGTTTTATAACAAAAGGGACATGAAATCTCTGACTTTTGTTTAAAATAAGAAAAAATAAAACTAACTATTAAAAATAATGAAGAGCTAACAAAAGAGATCCCAAATCCGTTTAAGAAGTTGATACAAAATTCTCTTCCACTATTAATTGTTTCAATTTTAAAATGATGCCAATTATTTTCATTCTCAGCAGGCATAAGTTTTAATTTAATCTTTTCACGATAAGAAGTCTCATGCTCTTCAATACCAGAACTATATTCTTTATTCAAACAAGAAGAACCTGAACATCTGTAATTGTTTCCCAAATTAAAGTCAAGAGCATATTTTCTAT
>JAFGSP010000149.1 GCA_016934775.1 Candidatus Woesearchaeota archaeon
CGGCCAATTTTTTTTGTTACAATTTTCATACCTATTTTAATTTTGTTCAATATTTTTAGAGGTAGAATAAAAACTTGGTCTGACATAAAATTATTGCCTTTTGTTTGGGTTAAAGCTGTATATATGAGATATATTATCTGGAAAACCGCAATCCAAGAGCGGGTATTCGTAATATGAACCACCTAATCAAATCCACCACAGCACTGACAGCCACAAACGTCATCACTAAAGTAACCTCCATGCTCTTCTTCATCCTTCTCGCCCGCTCTATGTCAGTATCTGATTATGGATTATTCCGCTATCTTATCACTTTGTCTGCGATGTACGGCATCCTATTCACTGGGATTCCCACTGCCCTTACTAAGTATTTGAGCCATGAGAGGAAGCTTCTCAAGGAGTATCTGTCTAATACTGTATTCATGATGGCTATCGCTTTTGTTGTGCTGTCTGCTGTTGCTTTGTTCAGCGAATATAGGATATTTCTCATATTGTTCATCTTCGCTGTGCTGATTGACTCATTGTATCTGGGTTTTGTCAGGGGATTATTGAACTATGTGAAGCTGGCAGGTTTCAAGCTCGGAGAGAACATCATCCAGCTTGTCATCCTTGTCATTTCCTACTTTATTTTCAAAGAACTGAACTTCACTTTCGCAGTAATATTCTATTCGTTCTCAGGATTGTTGTCTCTGATTATATTCGAGATATGGAAGCCTGAACTTAAATTCACAAGAAAATTATCCAAAGAAAAAATCAAACAACTCCTGAAATACACAATCCCTGTAACATTAGGCTCTATCGGCTGGACAATCATGTTCGGAATCAATTCTATATTCATAGAGGCATTCAGCAACACAGAACAGGTGGGATATTACAGCGTGGGAATGACTCTTGTGCAGGCATTCACTTTCCTTCCTGCTGCTATAGCCACGATAATAATGCCTAAAGTATCTTCGCTGAAAGACAAGAACAGGCTGCTCAAGCCATTGACACTCGCTGTCCTTGGAACAATTGCCATCTCAGCTGTAGGCTTAGTAGCTCTTCTATTATTGATCACTCCGATTATCAATATCCTATTCACAGACGTATACCTGCCTTCAGCAATCATAATACTCCCCTTGTCCCTCAGCCAGATATTCATAAGCATACACCAGATATTCGCCTCTGTGTTCCAGGGATTAGACAAGCCGGGAGTGCCATCCACTACAATAAGCATAGCTGCCGCCTTCAATGTCCTGGGCTCATACCTCTTAACTAAGAATTACGGCATCCTCGGCGCATCGATAAGCAGCGCAGTCACATCATTCCTCGCATTAATATTGATCTCAATCTGGTTCAAGATAAAATGGAAAACTATCTCAAAAGCAAAGGCCTGAGGAGCTTCCTCATAAAGACTGTAATCTTCTTAGCCATAGGCATGTCAGTCGCCTTATTCATCCAGGTGTATTTCAGGTATACGCCTTTCTTCAAAGAATATCTCACAATCCCTAAGGTCTTCACCCTGGAGCCTCCAAACTTCAGGACAAACCTCATAAATTCATTGATACTGGGATTCATAGCTTTCATCATAGTATCTCACAAGAAGCTCAAGAAACTAAAAGACTTCCCTTTCGAGAAAAACCAAGTATTATTTGCCCTGCTCCCGATTGTCTTCCTCATCCTGCAATACGCTTCAAAATATATGATAGCCCAGAATCTTGATTTCTTCCTCCAGATGCCGAAACTATGGGCTCTCCTGAGAGTGCTCATAAACCTCGGATTCATCGCCTCACTTGCATTGGCTGTCTACGGCTATGACTTCCTCAAATATTTCATAAAAGAGTACATAAGAGAGATAATAATCTTCTTATCCCTGAGCATCGGCTTCCTGGTATTCACACTGGCATTCCAGAATTTATGGCATGTATTCTCAAGCATAATAAGCGAAATCCTATACTGGTTCTTCAGGCTGTTCTTTGAAGACGTCACATACACTAGATACGTGCCTTCTGCCACAATGTCAGAAGGAGGCGGCCCGCTATTAGGCATAGCCTCTTTCTCAGCCATCATAGGAAAGCCATGCTCTGGCATTGACTCGTTCCTGTTCTTCACTGCAGTCTACATCTTGATTATTGCAGTAGACCATAAAAGGCTAAAGCCGATTCCTTCGATCATAGGCTATCCTCTGGGCGCCCTGGGAATGTTCTTTACGAACATGATAAGGATCCTTTTGCTCTACATCATAGGAGCATACGTAAACCCTGAGTTCGCCCTAGGCTTATTTCACAGCAACATCGGCTGGATCCTGTTCATCATCTACTTCTACATTTTCTTTTCTATAGCAAGGAAGTTCATATACAAGAGATAATTACTTGTAACCGAACTTCTTATTGTATTCCTTATGGTCAATTATGTCCAGGACAAAAGCAATAATATGTATCTCAGAATCATCATTGGTTAAGGTATAGAGCATTCTCCAGTAATTAGGAAGCTCAACCCTGAACAAGTTGCGGACATCATAATTGATTATGTATTCTCCAGGTATCTTGTCTTTTTCTATTGGGTTGCCATAATGTATATTAGCCTTGATCAGTTCAATCTTCTTTTCAAGCGCATTGAGTATGGCTCTCTCGTTCTTAGATGTAGGTGCCTGTTCAACAAGATACTTGTATACTTCCTCAGCCTCTTTGGACAAAATCAGCTTTACCTGTTTCTTCATAGCTCAAGACCTTCACTAATGGCTTTCCTAAGCTTCTCGCTTGGGTTGTGTATCCAGGTTATGCCCCTTAAAGAAACAGCAATCTTGTTGCTCTTTTCCAGGTAATCAAGGATGACCATCAACGTGTTGTGGTTGACCTGTTTAGGCAGTTTTTTCTTTAAATCCGCTACTGTAATTACGCTTCCATCCATTCTCTGGAGAGTCCTTTCCACCATCAAAACAGTGTTTAAGGTCGGAGATGTTTTTTTGTGCATTGTTTCAGACATTATAATCACTTTTTGTTATTAGTTAATAATTGATGAATACGAATTAGTATTTAAAACTTGTGCTTTTAATCACTATAAGGACAAGTAGTTTCTGTCTAATCCCAGCATTGCAAGGAAGTTCATATACAGGAAATAGCACTGAACAAGAACTCCACTGGACATTCTTGCGTGAGATTTATAAATTTGGATTCATTAGCAAATGAAATGGAACAGCATAACTGCCTTGTAGTCTTTCAGGA
>JAFGSP010000150.1 GCA_016934775.1 Candidatus Woesearchaeota archaeon
GCGGGGATATATTTGGCTTGCCAAATAGTTGGAACTTAAGTGACATAAGCCGTCTCACGTCCGATTTTTGTTATTTGAAAAAAATGCTTGCCTTCACTCTGCCTGGAGACATTGGGTTGCAAATATTTGTTGGACACAGTCCGTTGTTGTTTGTAGAGCCCCTTGAATCTCCAGGATGCAGCAAGGCAAGTAGGCTCAGGTTATCTTGGCAAATTTATAAAGTTTTTTATTCTTGAGAGAATTGCTCTGTTCTTATGGCAAAGAGAAGCATCGAGAAATTCAAGATATACAAAAACGTGTTTGATGAATTTACTCTGAGGACTCTGTTTAAGCTGAGCTCACAGGAACATTTTGAGAATCTTGTTAGTCCTATAATGATAGGAAAAGAGAGCAACATCTTTCTTGCAGAGACCATGGAGCAGGAATATGTGATTGTTAAGATATACAGGCTGCATTCATGTAATTTCAACCAGATGTTTTCTTATATCCAGTCAGACCCAAGATATGCCAACCTGAAGAACCAGCGAAGGCTTGTGATATTCCACTGGGTCCAGCGCGAATATAGGAACCTTCTTCTTGCCAGAGAGAAGATAAACGTGCCTCAGCCAATCGCGTTCTCAAATAATGTGCTTGTGATGGAATCTATAGGAGGGGATAAGCCTTCTCCGCAGCTGAAGGACAGCCTTCCTAAAGACCTGGATTCATTTTCAAAGAAAATACTCAAGTCAGTCCGGGAACTTGCTTCTCTTGGGTTGGTGCATGCTGATCTTTCAGAGTACAATATCCTGAACCATAAAGAAACACCCTATTTTATTGATTTTTCACAAGGAACCAGCATAAAAGACCCTAATTCTTCAGACTATCTGAAAAGAGACTTAAAGAATATTGCAAGGTTCTTTGCCAAACATAAGGTCACTATAGACCCTGAAGAAGAATACAAGAGAATAGTTGAAAAGAAAAATAGTTAAATACAACTAGATTTTTAGGGACATAGGTGATATTTATGGCAGATGAGAAACATGTTTCAAAGGATGAGCAGATAGGATTCCATAAAGGTGCTTTATCAACTCTAGCAAAAGAAAGGCAGGAACTTATGAAGCTGGTCAGCATAGTGGAGCAGCTTATGCAGATGCATGTCAAGGCACTGCAGGAGCTTGGTGTAGACCTGCAGAAGATGGCAGAGCAGGCAGATAAGGCTAAGCCGATAGAGGACCTTGTCAATAAAGAGAGCAAAAACCAGTAAATGGCTGTCTTTAGTATTCACGGACATTCTAATATATTGTCTACGCACAGGAAGACCCTGGAGTTCACAAAAGACAGCAGTCTCACGAAAAAGGGAGACTGCATAGTGGGAGTGAAAGCTGATTTTGACCCGGAAGAGATAAAAAAGCTTGTACAAGATTATTCTGTCATAAAAATCACTATCCTTGTCGGTAATCTAAAAGAAGAGATCACGGCCCAAGTTAACAAAGAGTATGAAGACGAGCAGGAGATTGTGATAAGATTGTCTGAGTTCACATCCGAAAGGACCCTCGGAACCAGGGCAGATAAGGCTTCATCAGATATTGACAGGAAGATGATAAACTTGCTCAAAAACCCAGATACAGTCGGAAGAGTCGAAATTAAGGGTGTAGAATGAAAAAATCAATGAAAAACAAGGAAGTCAGGATATTGTCAGCTGAAGTTTTTGGATTATATGGCATCGAGCTCTCAAAAAAAGACAAGTACGAGACAGACGAAAGAATTGTGCTGATAAATAATGAGCCTATGTTCTTCCATTCTGAAGGGAAGATAATTCCAACATTGAAGATGCTCCTGAAGCATGGCTGCCTTAGGAAAATAACAGTTGATATGGGTGCTGTGCCCTTTGTTGTCAAGGGAGCCGACATAATGAGACCCGGCATTGTCGGGATTCAGGAAGGGATACAGAAGGGTGAGGTGGTGGTTATAGTCGATGAAAAACATAGCAAGCCACTGGGAATAGGCCAGGCAATGTTTTCAGCAGAAGATATGGAAAAGCTGGACAAAGGCAAAGTCATCAGGGCATTGCATTACGTAGGAGATGAGATATGGAATTATGCTAATAGCTGAATTTTCAGACCAATTTAAAAATAACCTTTGATTCTTGCTGAGAATGCAGAAATTAGTAACTTTGTACCCATTTGAGGCTATCCAGGATATCAGGAGAGCCATACTTGACCAGGAACCAGTCTATGTTCCTGAAAAAAAGCTTAGGGAGGCTTTTTCATCAGTTTCCGATAGCGATCTGGATGAATTGGTCTATATATTTGACTTGACAAAGAGATGCATGAAGGGAATGAGAAGGGTATGCGGAAACCCTATGTCAATCCATTCTTTTGATACACTGATTGAAATATTCAATGGAATGAATCTCCTTCGTTCTATTAGGGTGGAATTAAAAAATCCAGGACAGTATCTTGTAGTGGCCATGGGGCATGATCTTGGCGAAGATATCAATGGCATATATGACACGCTGAATTATTTTTCTTTCTCCGGATGTATATCGCCGGAAACTTATTTTTCAATAAGATTGCTGTCAAAAAAAGATATGCTTTTTCATCCCGATTACAAACAAGCTATTGAATATGACAAAAAGGCACCTGGAAAATATCTTGATAACTACAGACGGTATTTAGAAGATATAATTAATGAAGATAAAATCAGGGCAAGAGTAGAGCATGCAAAAGGCAGGGAGAAGGAGTATGATCTGCCGGATGGAATAGATATTGATAATGTAGATGTAGAGAGTATAGTTGATCTATGTGCTGTGGCGAAGCTTGGGGATGCGATTGATAATATCAGGACAGCGACAGCCCTGAGAAACAGCATATATGTGCCTCTGAGACAAAAAGAGCCGGATTATGTATTTGGCCAGGGTGATGATCCGAGAAAGGACCAAGAGTCAGGTGATTATCTGCATATGGATGCGTATATAAAACAAATAAATAAAACAAAGGTTGTTCTTGATGTGTTTTCAAAATATTATAAACAAATCAAAGGGACAGATTCATCGGGTGGATTGGTATGCGCCCTTCTTCACAGCCTATATGTAGAGACACTTGGCCAGATTGACAAGGAGATTGAGAGGACAGGTATAGAATTGAATAGCAAGATGCCGAATTGGGAGAAACTGGAAAAACTGAAAGAACTTATTTCAGAAGAAAGTCTGAGAATGAAAATTGTCAGAGACAGATATGAAAAAGTCAAGCTCCAAGATGAGGTTGAATATCTGGCACTAGAGCTGAAAAAAAGTTTGATTGAACACAGAGACCAGTTGAGTGGACTGAGAAATGAAGTGTATGAAAATATTCAGGGAGGTTATGACAGCTTCATTAGGACATAGAAATTACTCAACATTTAAATATAAAAAATGCTTTCCTATTCTTATGTCAGGAAGGCTGATACATACGAATATTATTTACTCGCTATTTTAATAGCGTGTCTTCTGCCTTCCAGGTTTTTCTGTTGTTTTTTGGATGGTGGGGAGTGTAACTGGAAATGGCAAGGACAAGCTACAAATCTTTCAGACGGGAAAACAGGGATAAGACCCTGCATCAGATTGTGGCAGAGATGATACTGGATCTTGATCATCTGCCAGAAGGAGGGAAATTAACTTTGGATAACCTTAGTACTCCTGACATAATGATTCAGAGATACCTGGCAGGACTGACTGCAGAAAGAAGGCTTCATGGAGCAGGCATGGTAAAATTACTGGCAGAGAATCTCTGGGAAAATTTTGATAATTCATGTTTCAGGACAGAACAGATTCCTTTTAAGTCAGAGTATGAACTTGCAGAATACATGGTCATGGAGATAGGAAAGCAGGGAAAATCCTTCAAGACAGGCAGAGACCTTATGATTGATGGAGAAGAAAACCTTGGTCGTCTGATCAAGGATGTTGCTTTTGTGATGCAGGGCAAGCCCCAAAAATACAATTATTACGAGGTAGGATTACTTGAATGGGGGTTGTCTGAATTGAAAGAAAAGAAAATCTTCTCAGCAGGTTATTTTCATCCGGATGAAAGTATTCTAGAATCAAAGTTACTAGGGATTTTATTTGGTCAGAAGACTTCATCAAGTGCCAATACCAAACAGGCACTAGGGTGGGATAAGGATTGGCGGTTATTGAGAGCTCTTGCCAGCCCATATGCACCTAAGATAGATGAGGATGATCTGGAGAGGATACATGAAAAAGGATTTTACCTAGTCGAGGATGTTTTCAGGATGAAGATGATTTTTGGAGGACCTACATATGACGAGTCAAGGAAATCACTGGTCTCGTATATTGATTCTGTCTGTGATTATCTGAACAATCATTCTGTCTTTGAGATAGTGCCTGGAAGCAGTGAAGATTATCTTTCAGGGTATAGTAAGAAAGGCCGTAGAAGGCCAAAAGAATATCATATCAAAGTGAGGATGAGGCCTGAATTGGCAAACCATAACAGTACTAAGAAGATGTATATGCCTGACACGATTGAGATTCAGTTTGTGACAATGGATGAGTGGTTAAGATCAGAATTCAGCCCTGATTACGGCAGAATGTTCTACGTTCCGAGGAAAAACAGGCATGATGGGAAGGGGCCTGAGAAAAATAGGGTTTTTAAACATCTGAAGACAATTCTGGATCATACTTCTCCAACCAAGAGCAATCCTTTATTGGATGGTAAATTCTGGAGATTTTTCGGAGGGAGTTATGAAGCGTATTCAGATGGGATAATGGAGATTCTTAACGCAAAAAACGCACCCGATGATTTCTATTCTCTATCCTCTAACGCAGAAAATATCCAGATGCGAAAAGAGAAGTCGCATTAGTTCCTTCTCTCTTTCGGCACATAATTAAGCAGCTTCTTAGTAACTATCCTGCCGCATCCAAGAAAATCATCTTTGTTTTTTATTACTACAAACCCTTTTAGCTTAGTATCGACTTCAAAGTCCTCTCCTGCCATCCATCTATCAGCATTTTCATCAGACAGCTCAAGAACATTCTTCTTTGCAGCCTTTCCCAATATCTGCGAGCCCTCTATGCTTAGCCTTAGTTCGCCATTGCTTACTTCTCCGAAATACAGGCCTAGAGAATTTATCCTAAGCTCTTCTGGATTAATCTTAGAAATATCCCTGCTCATCAGGAAAATCTTATTCTTCTCGTTCATGAAAACTTCATAATCAAACTTGAACTTGCAGCCGAACTGCTCAGAGATTAATTTGGATATATCTTTCTTTTCACGGCTGTTAAGGATACGGAGAGATTGCATACTCTTTGGAAAACAAAAGCGCTTAATATTTTTACCTTTTATAATGTAAATACTTAATAGTAGTAAAATTTATATACTCAATATGGTTTATAGGATTATATGGACTATGCGAAGGCTCTTGTAATTGTACGTTCTTCCTCTCTAGAAGACATAACTGAGTTATGTGAAAGAATCAGAAATGCACCTTATTCGGTTTTAGATATTGGAAGTGCTTATGGGATTTGGCCTGTGAATCAATTGATTGAGGGAACTCGTCTGGATGGAACATTCTACGTGGCAAATGAGATAAATCCTAGAATAACGCAAGCCGCAATTGATAGAGCAGTCTCTAAACTAGATGAAGACCAACTTGAAAGAATAGCTTTTTTAACATATGACGCGCGCGAATTGCCTGAATCTCTGAATGGATTGTTTGATGAGATTACAATCAATTATCCCTGGGAAGAATGGTCTGCTATGGAGGAGGAATATAAAGGAGGAGATTCTTTTGCAGATTATCTTGCTTATAATAGTAAGGCAAGAAACTTATTTAATCTTTTGAAGGAAGGCGGTGTAATAAGAGTAACACTTCATCCAGGAAGAACAGAGTTATCGTTTCTGATTATGGATAATCTTAGGCCTGGTTGTAGGAATGCAGTTAGTTTGCTTCTTCCAGATCATATTGATAGTGAGAAGGGATATCATTATCAGGACGAATATGGGACACCTAGCATAAGTTTGAGTTTCTATAAATAATTCTTTATATTTTTATTATCATATCAATAGACAACATTAAAAATAATTATCACAAGAATACTACTAAATCCCCCACACAGGATTAATATCGCGCATCATCTCGGCAATAGTCTTTAGAACTTCTATCTCGTCTTTTGTCAGATATTTAGTCAGCTTCTTTATTGCCCTGAAGTCGTCTTCAGGGATGTAGCTATATAAGATATCTCCTTCTTCAATCTGTCTTCCTACAGTCACGTCTGTAAGGGACATAGCCACCTGTTTTCCTTTTGTGACACTTGTTAGATTCTCTTTTTCATGCTGTATGCTCTTTACAGTTGTTATGGCTTTTCCTTTTTTCATCAGCCTTGTCCCTGTCTTGATCTTTCCTTCAAGAACATCAACACCTATGATAGCAGGATTATTCTGCCTGAATACATGATTTTTCATAAATTCCAGCTTGCATGGTCTGATAAGATTATCAAGTTCTTTTGCTTCCATCAGCTTTTTCTTCTGTTCGCTCCATATTTCATATTCTTCAATTATTTTATAGATAATGTCGCTTGTGATTATCTTGACCCGTTCAGAGCCGGAAACATCTTCATCTCTTTCGACATTGAATCCAAGCACAACACTTTGTAGCGGGTCTTTTTCAAAACTGCTCTCGGCTTCTGCAATATCTTTTTTTGATATCTTGCCGATGCTGGCCTTCCTAACTGGAATCTCTTTTTCCTTTAGCAGGAATGTAAGTGCCTCAAGAGACCCGAGAGTATCTGCCTTTATTATAATGCCTGTCGAGTCAGTTTCAATGATTACCTCCTGGACCTCTTTTTGTATTTCTTCAATTACTTGTTCTTTATCCTTATCAGAATAGCTCTGGATAGGCATGCCTGCAATTACACCTTCTATTTCAGGGGCGCAGATCTTAACACCTGTGGCTGCTGTTACCTGTTTCTCTCCTTTGAATTTAGTCTTTTTATCACGCATCTCTTTAAGCGGCAGCGGGCACAGTAATGCCTTCACCCGTGTATCAATAGGCTTTTCAATGCCACCGATGATTATCCGGTCTCCAGTCCTGAGGATACCATCATAAATAATTACGTCAAGCGTCTTTCCCATGCCCGTTGTCTCTTTCACTTCAAGCACAGTGCCTTTTGCATTTCCTTTTACATGCAGCTTCAATGACTGATCAAGGAATTTCTGCGCCAAACCAATAAGGACCATGAGAAGTTCAGGCACGCCATCGCCGTTTATTGCAGACACAGGGATTATTGCGACTTGTTTTGTGTACTCTTCAACCCTGTCGAATCTCTCAGAGTTCAGGCCAAGTTCAGATAATTTCCCTACTATTTCATAAAGTTTCGTCTCCATTTTTTCCTGTACATAAGGGTCCTGGTTGCCAAGGTTCTTGAGAAGGTTTTTGTCAATTGTCCTGTATCCGGGGATAAGGTCTATCTTATTTGCCGCAATGATAAAAGGAGTCTTGAAATTCTTCAGTATCTCGATACTCTCTAATGTCTGTGGCTTAAGTCCTTCGTTTATATCAATAACAAGGATAGCAATATCTGCGATATTACCGCCTCTTTTTCTAAGTGTAGTGAAAGCAGCGTGTCCAGGTGTATCTATGAACAACAGCCCGGGAATGGAGAATTTCGTCTTCTGGCTTAACAATGAACCACATACTTTTTTGATAGTGTCCAGAGGGATGATAGAAGCGCCTATTGCCTGTGTTATTCCTCCTGATTCTCCAAGCTGGGTAGCAGTTCCCCTAATCTTATCAAGAAGCTTTGTCTTTCCATGGTCTACATGGCCTAAGACCCCGATGACTGCCTGCCTCAATGTGTCGCTCATGCCAGATAGAACTCTGGATATGTTTTTAAAAGTTCCTTTAAATTGCAGATATCTTTATATATAATCACCACTTTGCAATAGTCTAGGGTGAATGCTATGAAAAAAATCATGATTCTATTGGGGATTTTATCGATATTATTCATTTCAGGAGTTGTAGCTCAGGGATATGTTTATCTGCCTGAAGCCGGCAGGACAGAGGATATTGTTGTCTCTTTCTACAGCAAATCATACGCAATGAGGAATGTAAAGGCAACAGCATACATTCCGGACCTCGATGTATACAGCCAGTCTTATACTTTCAATGTCAGGCAGGGAAAACCGACAAGAGTTCATTTTGAAGTTGATTTTCCGGATGACGCAGGTTCAGAATGCTATCCTGTAAGGCTATCTTCATATAACGATGACGGTCTCAGGAAAGTGGGCCATAAATGGATCTGCCTCAGATAATCTTGAGTAAGATTAATTAAATTATCTTTATTCCTTTTTCTTATGCTAATCACAGAAGACTCTGCAAAGCTAGAGATTTCAGAAGAAAAAAAGATATCCAGGAAACTTCCAGTATTTTATAATCCAGTCATGAAACTGAACAGGGATGTTTCTGTTCTGCTGCTTAACTCAATCGCAGATATAAAGATGCAGATAGCTCTTCCTTTGGCAGGTTCAGGCATAAGAGGCATAAGATTCCTGAAAGAGCTTGAGCCTGGAAAAATAGAAAACATTTCTTTCAATGATTACAAATCCATAGAGAACATCAGGCAGAACCTTAGACTAAATGGTCTTTTAGGAGATAATATCTTCTTTTTTAGCAGGGATGCAAACCTTTTTTTGCTTGAAAGCAAAGGATTTGATTACATAGATATAGATCCGTTTGGGACGCCAAATCCTTTTTTGGAATCTTCAATAGTCCGCCTGGCCCGTGACGGAATACTTGCAGTCACTGCCACAGACACCTCAGCACTGGCAGGAAGCTCACCTACAGCATGTCTTAGGAAATACTGGGCTAAGCCTCTGAAAAACGAATTCATGCATGAGACTGGCATCAGGATACTGATAAGGAAAGTACAGTTAGTAGGAGCTGAGTTCGAGAAAGCCCTTATCCCTATATTTTCATTTTCAAAAGACCACTATTACAGGGTATTCTTCAGATGCGAGAAAGGCAGGCAGAAAGTGGATAAACTGCTCAAATATCACAAATTCCTACTCTACAACCCCAAGACACTTGACAGGAAGGTTTCTGAACATAATTTTGAAAAAAAATATGATTACGCAGGCCCACTCTGGACTGGGAATCTGTGGGATAAGAAGCTTGTGGGAACTATGCTAAAGAAGTGTGATGATAAGAACAAAAAGCTTTATTCCTTGGTTTCTCTGATTAATGAAGAATGCAGGGTTGATTCTGTTGGTTTCTATGATCTTCACCAATTAGCAAAAGTCACAGGAAAACCCAACCCCAAAATAGAATCAGTCTTGAAAAAAGGAAAAGTGACAAGGACGCATTTTTTGGGATGGGGTGTTAAGATAAAGTGCCAAAAAAAAATTATATTCTGAATTTTGGATCCCTAATATGAGGAATTCTCTCTCCGGTACATGCATATGCGAGAGTATTACCATATGTAAAAATACCTCTTGATGAGACTTCTCTTTTTTCAGAAGCAACATCTCTTAAATACCTCAGAAAATTAATGCCTGCTTTAATTACTGTATGTGGATTATGGGTTTTTTCTGCAATAGTATCAAGTGTTATGTAAAACGTATCAAAGTCATTCGGATAAAGCCCTGTATTAGTGTGTATTGAGGCGTCTATTACTTCCCTATATGCGTCATCAGCTAACCTTGAATAGGTATTCCCTAATAATGAATCAACTAACTTGCTTATAAAAGGTTGATTATCCAAGTTGTCGCTTAAATTATTTCTTTCAAAAATATTGTTTAATCTATTTTGATGCATCAAAACAAGATCATCAACACTTATTTCATACTGTAACATTTTTTCTCACCTGTATTCAAGTTTTCCTCTTTTCAATTCTATCAAAATTTGAACCTATTTAAATCCGCTTGACAAAACTATTCTAATACGAATTTTATTCTAAATGGAATAATATTATTATTAGAAAAAGAAATTTACCCTATGCTTCTTCTGACATCAGTGACTTCGACAGAGTTGACACCTTCGATACTTCCGATATCTTCCTCAAGAGGATCAGTAGCGCCTTTTGCCTCGTCCATGACAAACATTATCTTCAGTGCCTTTAGTCCGAAAGCAACAGGCTCCTGCTCTGTCTTGTGATTATCAAAACCAGTAAATGCCTTGATCTTCTCAAGAGCAGAACCCTCAAGCTTCCCCAAATCCACATCCGGAGAATCAGGCATGATTTTCATAGTGATTACAACATCTGCCATCTTATTAAAACCTCCTAAGGTTTTGATAGTTGAAATTTTGAAAAAATTTCATAATTTTCACCTAATTAGGGCCTATAAACCCGCATTTCGGGCATACATATTTTGCCACAGTCTTTCTGCAGGAAACGCATCTTATTATCTCATAATCACCGCAGCTAGGGCATTTAAACCTGGCAGTTCC
>JAFGSP010000151.1 GCA_016934775.1 Candidatus Woesearchaeota archaeon
GCATTCGCGAATAATTTTTTAAAATGGAGTTTGGTCTCTCTTGTTCTTGCTTTTGGAAGCGATATTCATGCCCAGAAAACAAGCCCTGCTGTCAAGGCTGCTAAGGAAGTGACATTTGCCTTCAAGAACCCCCTGCCGGAAAAAAGCAGACGTTTGGAGGGTGTTCTTGAAGAAATGACAAATTATTATGAAAAGGGAGTTGATCATTTTTACAAGGGGGAGCTTGACAAGGCTGACAGCTATTTTACAAAGGCGCTTTCCAACTTCCCTGAATTTTCTGAAGCCCATTATTACAGGGGGCTAATATCCGCAAAGAAAAACAGGAATAACGAGGCCATATCCAATCTTAAAAAGTCTGTTGATTTTTTCGGCGGGAATCTTGAGGCGCATATAGCGCTTGCAGAAGCCTACAGAAATTCAAAAGATACTAAAAAGGCAAAGATGCATTTCAACGCTGCGGTAGAGATATTCTCACAGGACAACAGGCCATACACAGGGCTTGCCGGGATTGCTTTAAGTGAAGGCAAACTGGAGCTTGCAAAGGAGATGGCTGATTCCGCGATTGCAAGAAACCCTTATGATGCAGAGGCTTACAGAATAATCGGAGATTTTTTCGCAAAAAATAATAATGAAGGAACAGCATACACCAACTACAGAATAGCCAATGCGCTTAATCCCTGCCTTGGGATCAAAGAAGAGGATGCATTTGGAAAAGACGGAAAGCTTGAAGTAAGTGTCCTCAAAACCATTGAAAGCGTTAACAAGCCTTTCAATGAAAAGACGATAGCCTTCAACCTCGAGATGTGCATGTCTGAATGTGTTTTATCACATTTTTATTCCAACAAATCCCTGATAAAGGATATGGCTGATATTGAACTTTTCAGGTTAAAAGATATGATCAAGAAAAATCCCTTTAATGTCAGGATGAGGGATATGCTGTCAGGGCTTTGCATAGTAAAAGCCCAGTCTCTTGAGGAAAAGGGAAAAACAGACGAGGCAGTATGGTGGTATGAGAGATCAATTGCAAATGATCTCAGCGAGATAAATATCGCTCCCAGCGCCTACACTATTTACAATTTGTGCAATAAGAAAGGAAGCACAGACAAGGCAGCTTATTTCGCAAGGCTTGCCATCCAGACTCTTTCAAGGACTATGAACAGGGAGAATGCTATTGGATCCTCAGGGATGTTGTCTGAATTGCTGGAGAATTACCCTGCTGCCCTGTGGTTCATGACCAAAAATGAGACTGAAGGCCTAATGGATATCTATACCGCTTTTGAGCTGATAGACAACAAAAAATATGATGAGGCAATCCCTATTATCGAAAATGTACTCAACAGCCATTGTTTTAAGCCGATGGTGAGGGGGCTGGGCTGGGGAGGAGCGGCAAAAGCGTACTCTGATCTTGGGCTGTATGATAAAGCGATGAAAGCTGCAGAAAAAAGCATTGATGCATACCCTTCCGGAGAAGCGGGGATTCCTGCTTATGCGCAGTCTTTGGTCAATAAAGGCGCTGATGTTTATGATATAATGGACAATATAATAATATACCTTATGATGCGACCGGACTTCGCTGATGGATATAAATCAATGGGCAATCTTTTTATTGAAAAGTCAGAAAGCAGGGACAGGAAAGACGCTGTGGAAAACCACCAAGCGGAAATTGAAGAGCAGAGCGCAGAGATCCTTTTCAGAACTGCCAAGGAAATCAAAGGCTTTTGAATGGCTGTTTGTTTAGGAGACCGAACAAGAAAATAATTCTGCACTTCTGTTTCAGTAACCTGATTTAAACCAATTCAATCAATATTTAAAATATATATCTCAGAATTTCCTCTCATCAAGGAATATAAAGCAATCTTTTCGCTGTCAGTACTTAAACATATTGCTTTTCATAAAGTGAAAAAGTTTTTCCGGGGCTTTATGCAGGATAAAGTTATACGTGCGCCAAAAAGCTTTGTTTTTTGAGCATTCTTAAGAAGAAGGCCTGTTGTAGAAAGGTTTTTAAATAAATAGGGGATGGTAATCAATTATGATCAAGAAGATACTGCTTATAGAACCAAAATCTCCGGATTACCATGTGTTCTCCAAGTTTAAGATCCCAAGATTAGGACTGCCGCAGGTAGGCACTATACTTAAGAAAAAAGGATACAAGGTAAAGATAATATTTCAGGAAGTTGAGAAAAAGAAAAGGATAGACTACAGCAAGATTAGGAGGTTCAAGCCTGATATTGTGGGAATATCCACTATAACATCTACTGCTCCTATAGCTTATATGATCGCAAAAAAGATAAAGGAACTTTTCAATGTCCCTGTTGTCTTCGGAGGAGCTCATCCCTCTTTTATGCCTGAGGAATCATTGAGGCACGGAGATTATGTGATAAGAAAAGAAGGAGATGTATCGTTTCTGCAGCTTATCGAGAGCCTGAACAATAAGAAACCTCTTGAGCATATCCAAAACCTTTCTTTCAAGAACAAGAACGGATTTGTGCATAATCCTGAAGCTGCCCCTATATGTGATCTTGATTCACTTCCAAATCCTGATCTAAGGCTTATAGATAACTATGAAAGATTGAGTCTTGTCCCTATATCAACATCCAGAGGATGCCCTTACGGATGCAAGTTCTGCTCTGTGATAAAGATGTTCGGAAGAGGATACAGGTATAAGTCCAACAGGAAGATAATACAGGATATGAAGCAGTATCCTGGAAAATCCATATTTATTGTGGACGACAATTTCGCAGCTGATAAAAACAGGGCAAAGGAGCTGCTCAGGCTTATGCTTAAGGAAGGCATCAATAATGACTGGTCTGCCCAGGTAAGGACAGATATCTACAAGGACGAGGAGCTTATGTCTATGATGAAAGAGACAAACTGCACGCATGTGTATATCGGCTTTGAATCAATAAACCCTGATTCCCTGAAAGGCTGCAACAAAAGACAGACTGTTGAGGATATAGAAAGATCTATCAAAGCCATACATGAGCATGACATAAGCATACACGGAATGTTTGTCTTCGGGTTTGACTCAGACACAAAAAAGACGATACAGGAGACAGTAAAGTTTGCAAAAAGGCTTGAGATAGATACAGTACAGTTTATGATCTTAACGCCTCTGCCAGGAACAGACACGTATCATGAATTAGACAGGGAGAACAGGATATTCTACAAGAGATGGGAAAGCTATGACGGACATCACGCTCTTTTCAATCCCAAGAAAATAAGCGCATATGATCTTCAGGTAGAGACTGTGAAGGCTATGAACAAGTTTTATTCATTATACAACA
>JAFGSP010000152.1 GCA_016934775.1 Candidatus Woesearchaeota archaeon
ACACCAGAATTTCGACAAATTCTTACTAAATTACCAGAAATTCAATCAGATTATAATTTCTTTAATTTACCTATATTTTATGCAGATTAAATCATAAAACATCACAATTGATATAATACTTTTTTGTTAGAACTTTTAGGTATTATGCAAGACAATTCATAAGTAAATAAAGCTCTCTGTCCTATGAAACAAATTGTCTTAAAATAAGTTAAACGAAATCTATCGATTTTGCCTCATTGCAGCTAAATATGCTATTATCTGCTCTTGGACATCCATAACTTCTTGAACAGCTATTGCCAATGATCTTATCTCCTTCCTTAAGATAGCATCATTTGCGTTGTGAATAGTATTCTCAATATTCCTTAAAACATTACGTTGAATTTCATAATTAGCTCTTGGAAATTGTCCAATCCTTTTGATTACCCTTTTTGTTTAATTCTTGCTATTGTTATAAATATTTCTATATTGAAACCAAATGAAATTATTATAGTAATTATTGTACACACTATTTTATGATGTTTATTTCTTTGGTTAAATTAAGAAGTTGGTTATTGTTGTTATTTAGTAATAATAAAAACATTTATATTTTTGCAGTTTTTCTATATGTATATGAATACGTTTTATGTTGTATTAAGTAAAAGAGATATGACTCGGGTAAAAAGAGATTTAATTGAAATTTATAATGTACTTTCAGGAATTACTTTGAGTAAAGATTCAAGATTACTTGATAGTCCTGTAATTGATAGAACTTGGTTAGGGCCAACACTTGGACAAAAAGGAGATTATCACAATAACCCAACCTATAGGGAATACTTAACTGAAATAGCAGATACTCTAATTACTATTTATACTTCAGGTATTTGTGGCCCAAGAGAACTAGAACATTTAATGTCTTGTGGAGTACAATATGATATAACTGATTTTTTTAATATAGCCCGTAATAAAATATAAACTTCAAAAGATTAATGGTCCCTAAGAAGATAATATATCAAAAATAATCCTCCACCAATTTTAAGAGCATATCCTCTTGGATTATCACCGCTGATTTCCTTAATCTTAGCTAAAACCATTCTTATAAAATGGGAATCAAGTCTTTCTAAGTCTTTAACAGATGTATTTTGTTTCATAAGGTTTTTTGCTTCTTGTGATATCGGTTTCAGATATGCAACGACTGCAGTAGAAGCAAGGCCCATCACATTTATTGTTTCTTTTTTTATATTTATGCTTTGAAAGTGTTGTATCATATTCTTTTTTTTAAAATCCTTATTTAAATATCTTTTGAATTTCTGCACAAGTTCAGCCAATGAATAATATTTATATAGGCGTATAGTATTATCTTTCTGCATGAAGAATAAGTCTCAGCTCACAATCTTTTTCATTATCGGGCTTTTGGTAATAATTGTGGTGGGGGTTGTGTTGTATAGTCTTAACAGCCAGAAGAAAGAGGATATTGTTGCTGAGTCTGCGACAGATTCAAAATTATCTCAGAATATCCTCCTCTTAAACAGAATGATGGAGCAATGTGTGAAAAAATTAACTAAAGAAGTCATACATTATTCTTACATGAACCCATATAAAATTGGCTTATATATTAACACGAATATTGAAAAATGCATGGATTGGGATTTTATTACATTTGATGGTTCTAATATCGAAAGAAGAAGCCCCTCTACTTATGTTTTTATAGATGACTCAATTTTGGTTCATGTGAATATGTTTATTAATCTAACAGAAAAAGATGAAACCTATGAGGCAACGGATTTTATCTATACTATTCCTAGAAAAACCAGTATAAAAATCTTACAAGATAGCTATGGACGTGTGAAAAAAGAGGTAATATTACTTTCAACTTTTTTGGATGCACAAATATCAATCCCCGAAGGAACAATAATTACTGATGAATCAGGTAATCCTTTGATAATCGATGAAATATCCTTGACAATAATCCAAACACCTGAAATTATCCAGCCATACACAGCATATACTACACAATATATACCTGGTCCTTCAGGCATTCATTTTACACAACCGGTTGTTTTAAAACAGTATTATTTACCAGGAGTTTTAGACAGAATGACTGATCCTTTAGTTGAGAGAATTTATGATGAAAAAGAGAAGAGAATGCACAGTTTTATAGTATTTAATGTAGATAGGGATGCAGATATAGTAGAAACCTATTTTAATTATTTTCCATGAGTAAACAACGAGGTGTTAAAATGAGAATAAAAGCTACTGTCTTTATGATTGTATTTATTATAGGTTGTATGATATTATCCAGTACTAATGTGTCCGCTGCATTTACATGCGGGAATTTTTTAAGTGGTGAAGCGTGTTATGAATTGACAGACGGAACCTGTAGTTGTGATGCGCTTGTTGTTCAGTATGAACAAGCTGTTGCTAATTCAATGATGGCCGGAGGTAATGGTCGGTCAAAGCAGCTTGGAGAATTGGTGGGACATTGTTTTGAAGTATGTGCGAATCTTGAGCGGGGAGCTGATGCTGGCATAGCTTTGGGCAATTCAATGTGGGAGCATATGCCTGAACAAAGAGATTCAATAAACAATTGTTTTAATGAAATACTAAAAAATAATCCGGCTTGTGTTGATGTTAAATCTGCAATTGAAAGAACAACTTATAATACAATGGCTGCAAGCGACGCTGCGTTGGTAAAATTAAATAACGCAAATAACCAGATGCAGAGAACATTTAAGAATTGGCATCAGCAGGCTAACAATATTCTTGCTCAATTATTGATCTGGTTTGTTACAGCAGGAAATCCTGACATAGTGGACCCAATGCTATGTTTTGAATATGCTCCCACAGATGCAACAATTGAGGGGTTTTTTGACCAGATAATATGGTATGAAAATGAGGCAGTATGCGGATATGTTTGGGAGGATTCAGGCCAATTATCCTGTAATGGTTTAACTTGTAATGGAGGCAAGCAAAGATATGTTCGAAGATGCTGGAAAACAACAGCAACTGTTGATTTGGGTCCACTGGGAAAATTTGATAAAGAAGTTAGAACTTGTGCACCTCACACAGACCCAACCCTAAAAGAACAGGATAAAACAAGAGACACTTGTTTTACAGGGACAGGAGAATCTATGTGTGCCAGATGCTCTGAAACAGAGTTCATTCAGGAACCATTAGAAGGAAATCGAATAATTGAAGTATATATGAATTCAGATGGTAGCTGTAGTGAAGTCTTGCCAGAGGGAGGAGAAAGACCCTCTTATACAGGAGAGGTATGTGATACCTGCAGTGCATTTAGTACAGAAGACACAACCAGGATTTTCATTGATGCCGAAGGTAAATCTTGTTGCAGGCAGGGATTAACAAAAAGCTGTACTGATAGCAGCCACTATCCCATTCCGACTTCTTTTTCAGAACTAATGGTTGATCCTAGTACAGGAGATCAAAGCACAGGAATGAAAGTTATATTCGTACATCCCCCTGCGTGTGTTAATCAATATACTCCTGTGTGCGATAATCCAAGTTGTGACATAATAACTAGAGTTACACCCTCATCTGGATATGACCCTAGTGACCAAAATATTGACATTTGTGTAAAAACAGGTGAATGTAATGACAAATGCCCTGAGGCAGCGGTATGGACTTTAAATCAGTATTTTTGTAATGTTCAAGATTTTATTAATTGGCTTATGGCGTCTGAATCTTGGACATATACAAATAGAGTAACAGCAATTCTTGATTTTCAGTTGAAGAAATGTTATGAGTCCAATGGATTAGGAACTTTTAATGAACCCCCACAGGTAAATAGTCCAATTAATTCACTATGTTTACCTCTTTATGAGCCCCAGACTACAGCTTATAATAGTCCTCCAGATCTATCTAAACCAATAAACGGTGTCCATGAAGACTTTAAATGTCAACGATGTAATCCGTATGGAAATATATTATTATACTGTTTGGAGCGTGAAAAAAAAGGAGGTGTCGATGGTGCAAGAATACATTATAAATCTGCTGAATGTAATCCAGATGACAAGACTTGTCCTGGAAAGGGATGTGGAACTGATCTTGTGAGAGTATTGGATGCAGATGTACCAAGCCTTGAGACTGGACTAAATATGATAAATGAGAATGGTAATCCAATAAAACCTGGAGAGAGAAGTGCATATTATTCAGTCCATAATGAAGGATCCGCGTGGGTCTCTTGTGATGTAGCCAATCCGTATTGGAAAGATGCTAAAGACTGCTATGGGAAGCCAACTGCATCATCAGGTAACAGCGGAGGGAGTAGTAATCCTCCATGCCCTCTCCTATACTCAGAGACAAAAGACGGAGACAAAATCGAAGAAACTTTGATGGAGCTGCAGTTCAGCAAAGCCTTTGAAAAGCCATTTTACTCAGAGTTTGATAATTACGACAAAGATATCAACAAGATAAAGATATCTGAGCCCTTCTACGAGACAGCATATCTTAATGACATCAACCTTATGAGGGTTGTCCATGAGGGAGATGCGATGATAAGCGAAGATGGTGAGGTAATGACTATAAGTGAGCCGGCTGCAGTTGAATGCATGAGCAAGGCAGGAGAAGATTGTTCTTTTATGGTCAGAGAAAAAGACTCAGATATGTTTACTCCAGCAAGAGACCTGCCAGTTGAAGTTATCAATCCTGATGGATATGGGATGACAGCATATTCAACAGACCTTTCCTGGGTTGAGATTAGAGATGAAGCAACATACAAAGACTATGTTGAGCTCACTCTTCCAGATACAGACGCGGATACAGCAAAACTGGTGATATCATACAGCATGACACCAAGGCTTGCATTGTTTGAACAGAGATTGTCTTCTGATATTAGGGTCATCCTGCCTTTGGTGTATTCATCAATGGAGCTTCCAGTGATTGGCAGATTAATTAGCGATAGGCTGGACTCTGTAGGAACTGCCAAAGTGCTTGTGCAGGATGACAACGGGAACTGGAACGAGTATGCAAGCTTCATATCATATACAGAAAAAGATACGGTGGCTGTGCTGGATATGTCCGAAGTGAAGGACAACAAGGTCAGGATAGAGTTCACCTCAGGCGTATATGCCTTTGATTACATAGCAGTTGACTATAGTGAAGACAGGATAGTGAGTGTATCTGAAGTTCCAATGGTATCTGCTAAGGACAGCAACGGCAATGATGTTACCTCTGAACTATCTGATGAGGATGGAGACTATGTAGTGCTTTCAGAAGGCGATGCAGTGGAGATTGAATTTTCAGCAGAAACAGGAGAAGCAACATATTTCCTTGAGTCAACAGGCTATTACCAGCCAGGCACAGACAAAAACATAAAGCAAAAGACAGAATTTAATATTGAGCAATTCAACCTGATGCTGAACATCCTGCTGAAGAAGAACTTTGCTGAGGAATATGCGCTTGGAATAGTAAAAGGTTAGGAAGGTATTATAGAGGCATCAGCGCCTGCAGGCTCATAATGCCTGCTTTTTATTTCTTCTAGTTTATCATGCAAAAAAGAAAAAACTGTTCTATATATTGGATACATTAGTAAGGTACTGGCAACTGCAAAAAGCCCTGCCTCTAGGACAGGGATATCTATACTATATCCGACCAAATTTTCAAAAAACTGACAAAAATCATTTCTGGGACCTGCAGTAATTCCATAAATACCTTCAAATGTCATCCCAAATCCTAATCCGCCGACAGCTGTATTGACCCCTTCAGCAACGAAATCACTCACTCTTTCATAGATTATTCCATAAGTAGATTCTTGATCAATATTTATGCAATCAGCTATCTTTTCTGAGACATTCATCAAAGCTTTTTTTACATCTTTTCTTGCGGCTGCTCCTATAAGAACACAACCTATGGGTGGCATAGGTAAGTAAGGTGCAGCAAACAGCCAGGCATTTTGTTGATATGTTCCAAAAGAGACAACATCAGTCATGAAAGGAGAACCTGTTCTCTCGATAAGATTTGTAACTTCAATATATTTTGGGAACAGCTGACTGAAAAACTCTGCACCCTTGCATTGAGGATCAACCATTATCTTACCCATCTCAAGCCCTGCTATCTGTCCGACCAGCCTATGGGATCCTTCATGAATCATAGTTTTTAGAGTCAAAGGAAAAGCGTATTTGAAAGGTAATTCAGGATTCAACATTTTTGCGATAGCATGTATGGGGGCCCCCAGCCCATAATACAAACAAGCTGCCTTTGCAGTTGTAGACACAACCTTTCCAATAGGCGTTTCCTGTCCGTCATTGCTGAACATTGAAGACAAATCGTCTTTGAGTTGGCGGATAGGATTTAAGCTCTGAACAACACTTTCTAACGACATAATTACTCAGCAGTAGTAATTTATTTATAAAACTTCTTTTTTTTTATGTTGTTCAGAACCTTTCTACAGGCGTATGCGAGGTGACAATCTCACTCTATTACTCTCTTTCTCTCCAATGCAGTTAACTGTCTAATCAATTGTCAAGTTTATTAAACGAGTGAACGAATACCTTGTATTTCAGTACAAGGATGAAGTTTCTCTGTTTAATATTCGAAAATATGATGTGAAGTAAGGAGTGTAATGCCACTGACTAAAGTCAGTGGATAGTTCCAAACAATCATATTTTCGTTTTATTGAACATTTTATGAAATGAACAACTTAGGGCCTTTTTCTATAGATTTTTTTTTCACGCTCTAAAAACCCAAAGATTTAAATACATAATATTATGTTCTGACATACATAATGATAACGGAAAACAAGATTATTAGGATGTTTCTTGAAGAAAAAGGCTCTTTTACAATAAGGGAGATATCTAAGAAAATAAAGGCAGATTACAGGATTACCTATATTGCAGCAAAAAGACTCATCAGCAAAAACATTATTACAGCAAAAGAAGTGGGAAAAAGTAGCTTATGCAGCCTCAACATAGCCTATTTTGGCAGAGAGATTTATGATGTCGAGGCTGAAAGGAAAGAAGAAATCCTAAAAAACAAGGATTTGCTTCAGATGTACAAAGAATTAATGAAAAAGCTGGAGACTTCTTTTTTCATATTACTCATATTCGGCTCATATGCCAAGAAAACCCAGACAAAGCATTCAGATATAGATCTCATAATAATTTCAAATAAAAAAGAGATGGAAAGACTAATCCACAATATATTATCTTTATTACCATTAAAGACACATGCACTCGTATTCACTGAAGATGAATTTACAAGAATGCTTGACTCAAAGCAGCCAAATGTCATCAAGGAGGCAGTGCAAAACAATATTATTTTATATGGAATTGAATCTTTCTACAGACTTAAGAATGCTGGATGAAAAACGAATACAAGAAGCGAAATCCAACGTGGACAAATACTTAGAAGATACTCTTCTAAAAAAAGAGACAAATGAAACAGCAAAGAAGATGTATATTGAAAACTCAAATCTTTCACTTGAGACTGCAAACAGATTATCAAATATTGAATCATTGGATTTTAAACCCTACTTGTGGATCATTGTCACTTCTTATTATTCTATGTACTATATCGCGAATGCAGTTTTGTTGAATATAGGTTACAAGGTTGGAACAAAAGTCAGCCATAAAGTGACATCTGATGCTTTGATAGTATTTGTGAGGAACAAACTGAAAAAAGAATTGATTCAGGATTATGAGGATGAAAAGGAAACAGCTCTTGAGATAATATCCATTAAGACTGATTCTATTATACAGTCTTTTGAGCTTGAAAGGGGAAAGCGCTCTAAGTTCCAATACCAGATGGATGAAGAGATTAAGAAAGGCAAGGCGATGACATCATTAGATAGGGCAAAGAAATTTGTCTTTGAAATGAAGAAATTATTAAGCTGAAAAATGAAATCCACCTCCATCTCCACATCCAACATCGTCTTTGTCAAATTCTAAGCAAAAGGCAACAGTGGAGTTTTCGCGCAAAAACCAATAACTTTATATACTATTGGTGTATAATCATACACTAAAGGTGTATAATATGTTGACTGAAAACGAAAAGAAATTATTGAGGTTATTGATGCTGTCATTTGATGAAAACTATTCTATCAATGAGCTTGCACGACTGATTAACATTAGCCCAAATGGAGCATATAAAATATTAAAAAAATTTGAACATGAAGGGATATTGATAACTAAAAAAATTGCTAATATTATAGCTTATTCTCTTAACTTGGAAAGTCAAAAAACAAAGACAATACTTGCTCTGGCAATCATGGATGACAGAAAAGTAGGCAGGGTAAACGCAAGAGAAGAAGACCTTCAGCCAATGAAACAATGTACAGATGCTGCTGTTTTGTTTGGTTCATATATTGAAGATGATAAAAAACCAAATGATTTGGATGTTTTGTTTCTATTGAGAGAAACTTCTTTTTCTGAATTTAAAAAAACATTTAATAGAGTAAAGGAGATAATACCTATTCATACACATGAGATAATACAGACAAATGATGATTTGAAGGCTAACTTGAAAAAAAAAGACCCTGTAATTGGGGACTGCTTAAAGAAAGGCATTATTTTATGGGGGCACAATCTGCTTTTAGAGGTGATTTTAGATGTCTATTCAAGAAAAAATAAATAGATGTATGAAAGAGGGTGAAAAAGGCGGAGAGAGGCATAAAGGGTTGAAAAAAATATCTTCAAATGATGCAAAAATAAAAAACCATATTAAAAAAGCAATTCATAATTTCAATGCAATATCTGATTTTCATGAATTGGGCTATTCTGACTGGTCAGCAAGTGCTTGTTTTTATGCTCTATATCATTGTCTGTTGGCTATATTAGCAAAATACGGATATGAGTCTAGAAACCAGAATTGCACTTTTGCATTTGTCGAAGATAAGATAATCAAAGGTGAATTATCCATAACCGTAGAGGACTTAAAAGAGATTTTTGATAAGGATATTAAGGAAGACATTGAATCTAGCGATAAATTGCTTGACCTAAGAGAAAAAATGCAGTATTCTATAAAAACAAGTATGGAAGAAAGGGAATTTGAAGAACTTAAAAAAAGAACAAAGGAATTATTTGATAAATTAAGGCAGGAACTAGAAAAATGAAATTCAGTAAGCAAAAAGCTACAGCAAAATCATCCTCCAACATCGCATTTGTCAAGTACTGGGGCAAGAAGGATACTGAAAAAAACATCCCAATGAACCCAAGCATATCCATGACCCTGGATGATAACCTGAGCACAAAGACAACAGTGGAGTTCTCTGAAAGCTACAAAGAAGACATCCTAATATTGAACAATGAACCTGAATTTGGTGATAAGCTCAAGAGAGTCTCAGCATTCCTTGATATTATCAGGGAAAAATCTGATTCAAACCTTAAAGCAAAAGTTGTGTCTGTTAATTCATTTCCCACAGGCTCCGGGATAGCATCATCAGCTTCAGGGTTTGCAGCATTGGCTGCTGCTTCTGCCAGAGCACTTGAGTTGGATTTGTCTTCACAAGAACTTTCTGCACTGGCAAGATTAGGAAGCGGGAGCGCTTCCCGCTCTATCCAGGGAGGATTCTGCGAGTGGTCCGGTGAATACGCTGTCCAATTATTTGATGAAAATCACTGGCCTGAGCTTAGGGATATTGTTGTCATAGTAAGCAAAGAAGAAAAGAAGATCAGCTCAAGAGATGCTATGAAGCTCACAGTGGAGACAAGCAGCAAATACAAAGAGAGAATAGAAAACATAGAAAAAACATTAGAAGGAGTACGCACAGCAATAAAAGAAAAAAACTTCCCAAAGCTTGCTATGGAGATAATGAAAGACTCAGATAACATGCACGCCTGCATAAAAGACACAACTCCGAGCATAGACTATCTTAATGACAATTCCTATGAAATAAAAAGACTAATCAAAGAATTGAATAAAGAAAAAGTGATTGCGGCCTACACATTCGATGCAGGGCCTAACACCCATATAATAACAACCGGAGAAAATGCCGGGAAAATAACAAAAAAACTAAAAAGCCTGAAAAATACAACACTTATTATCTCTGGAGTTGGAAAAGGGATAAGATACACAGAAAAACACCTTTTTTGAGATAAGAGGCAAAAATATGCAGTCAGCAGCAAAAGCATACGGCAAACTACTTGTATTCGGCGCCTATTCTATCCTTGAGCCAGGCAACATAGGCCTTGTAGTGAACATAGACAAAGGCACTACAACATCACTGCAGGAGACCCATGAGGGCAGGATTGTCATTGACCTGGAGAATTTTGAGATAGATGTCTATGGCGTGCTTGAAGACGGGCGACTTAAATTAAAACAAAACCCGGAGATAATAACTTTTGTCAAGAACTCTGTGGAGTACTCTTTCAGGTATCTGAACAAAAAAGGGGTCAAGCTTAGGGACATAAGGCTGATAAGCTACAATGACCCTGAGATGCAGCTCAAGAACATAAAGACAGGATTCGGAAGCAGCGCCACGTCTACTGTCTCTGCAGTGGCAGCTGTGTTATCCCTGCATGATGTGGATGACAGGGATGCTGTCTACAAGATATCCAGGTATGCGCATTACAAGAGCCAGGGAGATCTTGGCAGCGGGTTTGATATATCCTCTTCTTGCTACGGCAGCCATTTTTTCATGTCTGAAGACCTTAAATTTGATGATTTTGACAGGTTCATGTCAGAAGATATCTCTCTTCTGAAGCAGAGCTTTGACTGGCCTTATTTCCTACATCCTGTGCTGGTGTTTACAGGACAGTCTGCATCTACAACAGAACTTGTGAGAAAAGTGCTTGAATTCAGGAATCATCATCCTGAGAAATACGCTTCATATATGAAAGAATACAATGAGAACAATATTGCTCTGAGGATAGCTTTTGAAGAGCATCATAAAGAGAAGATCAAGATTCTTTTGGAAAAATCATGGCATTACAGGAAGCTTCTCGGAGAGATGGCAAAAGCGCCCGTAGAGCCGGATAAATATACAAGGCTGATGAACGAGATGAAAGAGCATGGAGCATTCACAGCCGGACTAGTTGGAGCTGGCGGAGGAGATTCTATTCTTGCATTATGCACAACAGAACCTGAGAAAAAAAAGTTCATGGACTTCCTCAACAGGAAAAAGCTCACTGTGCTTGATAATGTGAATATAGTCAACAAAGGATATGAGATAGTGCAGTAAGCGCTGTCCAGAATCTTAAAAAAGTGTGACACACTTTGTTTATAAAACAGATTTTTCCCCATCAGAACTCCCCTATTTCATGAGGGAGTTTGTGGGGAAAAATATGTCCTCCAGTCAGCAAGCTGACTACCTGGACAGCGCCAGTTTTGTAGAAAGATTTATATAAATCCCGGCACAGTTTTTTATACTAGTGTGGAGGGATTTTCATGAAAGATTCTAATAAAGGCCAGGTGGCTGTATTTGTCATAGTAGGAATAGTCCTGTTGATAATTGTCGGAGTGCTTTTGTTTACAATGAACAAGGGCGCTGAAGGAGAGCTGAGGACCAGCTCAATAACTACGCAGGCTTTTGCTAATGATTTCAGGAAATTAGAGCAAATAAGGGATGATTGCATTGAGGTATCAGTAGAGGGTGCTGTGATATATAGGTCTACTGAGCCAACACCAGAAAATGAAGAGTTTTTAGAAGATTATATGCGTTGGAGGATTTATAGGTGTATTGAATCTTCAGTACCTCAATATTTTACCTCTCTTGGTTATTCTGTTGTAATCCCTGATCCTTTGATGTCTGCAGTCACTCAGAAAGTAGAGCTAAGCGATGAATCAATAGATTTTTCTGGTGAGTATCCTCTTCAGATGTTTTTGCCAGACGGGCAACAAGCAATAACTCGTGATTATTCTTTGACATATGACAGGACAAGCAGGGTTTTTCTTGATGAGGGGATTGCTTCACAGGATTTGAATCTTATATCAACAGACGGTGTTTTCTTTGCAAAGTTTGCAGAGGGTACGGAATTAACTGATTATGAAGGCGTTCCTTTAGAACAGATGCAAGTGAAAGTAGAAGATAAAAACAGTATCGGAGATAACCAATATATAGTCGGAAACAACATCTACCGAGTTACTGACGCAATACCCTCAGAAAATGTCAGGGTTACATTGTTCTTTGATCCGATCATGATTCCGGATGGATTTACAAAAGATAATTTAGTGGTTGCCAGATACAATGAGTCCAGGGGATTATGGTTTGCTTTGGATTCAGAGGTGAATGCTGAGGAGAATTCAGTCTCTACTGATGTTGAAGATCATTTTTCTCCATATTCAATAGGCCTGAAATATGACGGGATCCATGATATGCTGATTGCCCAAAAGATGTTCGTCGAGCACCTGCACAGGACATGCAGGCATCCTGACAGCAGTGATTCTCCTGAATCAGATAAGAGATATGTGGGATTGTATAATAAAGGGGATGGAACATATGAAGGACCTTCAGAGTGGAGATGGAAACTCAATAATTTCGGAGAAGATTATGATGGAGCGGTCTATGCCCTTCCACAAATGTATTCAACTTTGCTTGCCAGAGGTGCTGAAGGTGCGCCAGGAGGAGCGAATAAAGAATTTGCCTTTGAGACTTCACCAGGTGAGTTTGTATATGCTACAGAACAGGAACTATTTACTGGAACTGAGTTTATACTCACTTCTGATTCATGGATTTCATCTACAGAAGGAGATACATCAACTATAAATATCCATCCTACATCAGATATGCTTTCCTCTGCTAATTGGAAGCAGGTTTTGACAAACAGGCCTAATGAATTTGCCGATTCCCTTGACAATATCAGGGATTGGGATGAGGATGATAAAGAATACTTGAAGGACCAGAATAATTGCGGGCTACTGGGAACTGAACCATGTTTGAAATGTGAGGGGGATACCTGCAACTTAGATGCGTGTCAGGCATCTTGTACATTAAGGTCCCAGCAAGTCTATAAAGCGCTTTTTGAGGTAGCTGGATGGGCTACATGGGATGATCGAGTAAGCGCTGATGGAATACTTGACAAGAGAAGCGGTGGTCTGTTGAATCAAAACAAGGCACTAACTTGTGATAGCAATAGTCTATGTGAACCTGATATGGTAGACGCAACTGAATTTGCCCAGTATATTGCAACACCGATGTTCTATGGCTATGGTGCTGAGATCAAGGAGACAGATGATTTAGTGAATCCTCCGGGTCATACGACATTCAGGGAAGGACCTGAAAAAGGCTATGAGGGAGCTGGCAATAACTATTTCCCTTCAAAGAAAACTGTGTTTATTGATACTTTAGATCATATGATGTGCGGAGGATGTGAAGCCAATGTCTATGTGAATTGTTCAATCGGAGATTCCTGTTATATAAATATCAATGGAAAAACACTTTCTCCCTGCGCAAGTAAAAATCAAAGATCTAATGCAGCAGAAGGTGAACTTGTCTATGATCCCTCTACTTTCGAGTGTAGCTATCCTTGTGTTAATGATGTATGGAAACCTGGAGAAAATACAATTCTCGGCTTTGTCCTGAATAGGCAAGAAAGCCAGGATGTCTGTGCAGAACTGGATGTTACAGTGGACTTCAATGATTGTATAATAAGTACTATTGAACCTTCATATCCTGTTGAATACTCTGATGATGAAGAGACAAGCGGAACAGTTGATGACGGATCAGAGGAAGATGAAGAGACTGATGATGGCGATGATGAAACTGATGAAGAAACAGAAGAGCCAGAAGAAGACACAGAAGATGAAGAAGAGCCAGATGAGGAAACAGAAGAAGATGAAGAAGAGGTAGTTGAAGAAGATATTGAAGAAGAAGACTTCATTTGCTGTTGGTGTCATCTTCCTCCTGGAAGAAATGATTGTTTTACGCATTCAGGATGTTCAATGGGGACATGTCCTCCAGGTCATTTTAGAGTCCACGGAGATGCTTCAAGAGGAGCCAACCAAATATGCGCAGATCTTCTAGGAATTCCAATATGCGGTAATCCAAACCAAGGAGTAGTATGTGGAGATGGAGTTTGTCAAGGCTCAGAAAGCAATCCAATAAACAACAATTGTTGTGAAGCAGATTGTGATGTTGATTGCGCTGGAGAGGACCCAGAACTGCCTCAGACAGATGAAGAAACTCAACCAGAAGAGACTCCTACAAATCCGCCTGAAGATACTACACCTCCAACAGAAGAAGGAAATCCACCACCTGAAGAAGACACAACTCCAAATAATCCAGGTAATGATAACAATCCCGGCCAGGATAATGATAATAAACCAGGGAACCAGGGTGGCGGTTGCGGTAATGGGAAATGCACAGGTCAAGAGAGTGTTCAGAATTGTCCGCAGGACTGTTCCTGATTATTTCCATAACCCTCTAAAATATTTTTCCTTTTCTTGAATTTAACAGCTATGCTTTCACAACCAGCGAAAATGTTTACATTTTCTGGGCTATGAAAGCATTAGCTTTCACAACCTTTAAAAATTATTACTATGTTCTGGGAGTTATATGGTGGGAATTGTCACTTGGGGAAGCTACATCCCTAAATACAGGATAAAGGCAGAAGATATTGCAAAAGCCTGGGGAAGCAACCCAGAGCAGATTAAATCAGGATTGATGATAACAGAGAAATCCCTGCCTGGCATCGATGAAGATACGATTACAATAGCTGTTGAGGCTGCGAGGAATGCGGTCAGGGCAGCCCGCATCGATCCCAAGAGCATCGGAGCAGTCTATATCGGCTCTGAATCTCATCCTTATGCTGTAAAGCCAACAGGCACTGTTGTTGCAGAAGCCCTGAACATGGGCAATAAATATACGACAGCAGATTTTGAATTTGCGTGCAAGGCAGGCACAGCAGCCATCCAGGTGAGCATGGCCATGGTCCGCTCGGGAATGGCAGAATATGCATTGGCAGGAGGCTGCGATACAGCGCAGGCATCTCCGGGAGACCCTCTTGAGTATACAGCTGCAGCCGGCGGGGCAGTGTTTCTTATTGGTTTGGAAAATGTGTCTGCTGAGATAAACCACACAGTCTCATATACCTCAGATACGCCTGATTTCTGGAGAAAAAAATATGAAAAATATCCTGCTCACGGAGGCGCATTTACAGGACAGCCCGCATACTACAGGCACGTAATAGCTGCTACAAGCATGCTCATGGAAAAAGCCAACACAAGCTCAGCTGATTATGATTATGCGATCTTCCACCAGCCGAACGGCAAGTTTCCTACGAGAGTGGCCAAGATTCTGGGATTCAAAAAAGAGCAGATTCAGCCAGGCCTGGTTGTATCAAAAATCGGGAACACATATTCTGGATCATCAATATTAGGATTATGCGCAGTTCTTGACATAGCAAAGCCAGGCGACAGGATTTTGCTTACATCCTATGGTTCAGGTGCGGGCTCAGACAGTTTTGATATTACAGTCACAGATAAGATTTTTTATGCCCGGGAAAAGAACAGGACAGTAGAATCATACATCCAGGATAAGATCTATGTCGATTATACAAAATACTTGAAAAACACAGGGAATCTGAGATGAGAAAAGTAGCAGTAATAGGACTTGGCATGACAAAGTTCGGCCAGCTGTTTGACAGGGATTTAGTAAGCCTTGCAGTAGAGGCAGGAGCAAAGGCTGTGAGAGATGCAGGGGTCAGGCAGAAAGATGTTGAGGCCCTTTACGGCGGAACAATGTCCGGCGGCCTTTTTATCAACCAGGAGCATCTGAGCAGCGTGCTTGCTGATAAGATGGGCTTCAGGAACATACCAAGCACAAGAGTTGAAGCAGCGTGCGCATCAGGCGGCCTGGCCCTAAGACAGGGATATATAGATGTGGCCTCAGGCATGCATGATATCGCAGTAGTTGGCGGCGTGGAAAAGATGACAGATATTGGCACGCATAGCACAACAAACGTCCTTGCTACTGCAGCTGATACAGAATACGAGGGAGCGCAGGGAGCTACTTTTCCGGGGCTGTATGCTATGATGGCAAAGCTCCATATGCACAGATACAAGACAACAGAAGAACAGATGGCTCTTGTTGCTGTGAAAAATCATAAGAATGCCCTATTTAACGAGCATGCCCAGTTCCAGAAACAGATATCTGTGAATGATGTGCTCAACAGCCCTGTCATTGCAGACCCGCTCAAGCTTTTGGACGCTTCTCCAATAACAGACGGCGCAGCAGCGCTTGTGCTTGCATCTGAAGAAAAGGCCCATGAGTTATGTGATACACCTGTCTGGATAGCTGGCAGCGGCCATGCCACAGACACAATCAGCCTGCATGACAGAGAAGATATTTTGACACTAAAGGCAACTGTCCAGGCAGCAAAACAGGCATACCTGCAGTCAGGTCTTGAACCAAAAGATATAGGCACAGTTGAGGTGCATGATTGTTTTACAATAGCTGAACTGCTTGCTTTGGAAGACCTGGGATTTGTGGAAAAAGGCAAATCCGGGAAGTTCACAGAAGACGGAGAAACTGAGATAGGCGGGAAGATTCCTGTAAATACCTCTGGCGGCCTGAAAGCAAAAGGCCATCCTATTGGTGCATCAGGGATTTCCCAGGCAATAGAAGCAGTGCTGCAGTTAAGAGGAGATGCAGGAAAGAGGAATACAGGAGCAGAGACAGCGATGACCCACAACATTGGGGGTACAGGAGGCACAGCAGTTGTGCATATTTTTAAGAGATAAGAAATTAAAATAACTAATACCTAAATGATAAGAAAATGACAGTCCCGAAGATATGGCGGAAAATCCCTGAAATGTATAACCTGAAGGGAAGAATATGCCCCGAATGCAATAGCTATTTCTTTCCGCCCAGAGAGTTCTGCACAAAGTGCGGAAATGAAAAGATGGAAGACTATTTTTTTCAGGGTATAGGAAAAATAATTAGCTTTACAATAATAAGGACACCTGTTTCAGACCCGGAGAATGAGAACATGGATATTGCTGCAAGGAACATTCCTTATGTCCTGGCAATAATTGAGCTGGCAGAAGGCCCGAGGCTTACAGCCCAGGTAGTGGACTGCAGGAAGGAAGATGTTGAGATAGGCAAAGATGTCGAGATGGTATTCAGGAAGATAATGGAAAAAGGAGAAAAAGGAGTGATCCAGTATGGCTACAAGTTCAGACTTGCTTGATAAATTAATGAAAGGCGAACTGAAATTATATGAGCTTGACAAATATGGAGAAGAACTTGCCATGGAGACTCGAAGGAGATACCTTGAGAAAAAGATAGAAAAAGAACTTGAAGCAATTGGTTCAACAGTCCTGGAAGCAAAAAGATGTAAGGCAAATATTGAGAATATGATAGGCGCTGCCCAGATTCCTATCGGCATAGCAGGTCCGGTCAAGATTATTGGAGAGCTTTCAAGAGGCCTGTTCTATCTGCCTTTGGCTACAACAGAAGGAGCATTGGCAGCATCTGTGAGCAGGGGATGCAAGGCTATTAATGAATCCGGAGGAGCTTATGCTACAATCATATCTGATATGCAAAGCAGATCAATATTGTTCAGGGCAGATTCTATAAAAGAATCAAAGAGTTTTGCAGAATGGGTGAAGAACAACGTTGGCCAGCTGAAAGAAGCAGGCGAAGAAAGTGAACGTTTCATAGACATAATTGATATAGGCACATATATTGTCGGCCTTAATGTTTGGCTTAGGCTTAAGGCAGATACGAATGATGCCATGGGCATGAATATGGTGACTATAGCTGGAAAGAAGATTGCAGAATATATTATAGAAAATTATGAAGGAAAGATTGAGTTTGTCTCAGAATCAGGGAATCTATGTGTTGATAAAAAACCGAGCGCTATGAACTTAATCAACAGCAGGGGCAAGAGAGTGGCAGCATCTATAGACCTTCCAGAAGAGATAATCCAGGGAGTGCTGAAGACAACTTCAGAGAAGCTTGTAGATATGAATTACAGGAAAAATCTTTTGGGAAGCGCTGCTGCCGGCTCCCTTGGATATAATGCGCATTTCGCAAATATTATTGCTGCGATGTTTATAGCTACAGGTCAGGACGCAGCACATACAGTAGATGGCTCTCTCGGGTTCACGACAGTGGAAAAAACAGAAGACGGTGTGAATTTCACAATTACATTGGCAGGTTTGCAGGTCGGAACAATAGGAGGGGGCACAGGGCTGAAGACGCAGAAAGAATGCCTTTCTATACTTGGTGCTGAAGGTCCTGGTGATCCACCAGGATCAAATTCAAAAAAGCTCGCTGAGATAGTCGCAGTAGCTGTTCTTGCAGGTGAGATTTCACTTCTTGGAGCGCTGTGTTCCAAAGATTTGTCAATAGCGCATCAGGCGCTTAACAGATAATGTTTTTAGAGGGCGTTCTCGAAAACCTATTTAAAAAAGAGTATATTCCTCTTCTGGATGACTCGAATTGATCAGGAAGTGTCTTGTACAAAAGGGGAAGATAATCCCTATGATCCTTATAATTTGTTGTGGGCTGCAAATGAAGGGTTGGAAAAGTTATTGAATACTGCGAATAAAATACTGCCTGATCATCTGAAATATCTTACGCCTGAGGAAGTTGCAGAAAGAAATGAACAGATTAAAAGAGAATGGGAGCAAGATATTGAAGATTTTTTTATGAATACAAAAATTTGGCATTATGCAGCAAACCTGCAGCATCTTCAGATGTGTTATGATTCAATCATCAAATGTCTTGATCAAGATCAGACTCCCTCTTATGATACCATTCAGGAGGTATTAGGGCTATTAGGTTTTTTTTCTCAAACTACGTATGAAGAGTACAAAAAGTTTGTTCTTGAATTATTCGATGCGTTTCGTGATAAATGGGTGGAAAAAGGAGTAGACCCTAATTATTTTGAAGCACATAACTGTTTGTTCTATCAAATAAAAACAACTTCTATGAATTTACAGGTAATGTTTATTCCCCTTTTTGAAGATTTTCATGACTTTCTTGTGAACTCATACGATCCTGAAGATCAAGAATATAGGCAACTAGTTAAGAATTTATATTCATTAACAAGTGTGGGATTTCTCTTAGGCTTGGACTCCAAAAACAACTATGATTCCTTTCGAGAATACGTTAAAGAACCACCAGAAATACCTTTATTTCAAATCCCCATGTGTGAGTTGCCATCCGTTCTTCAATATTATGCACAAAAGGACAAGAGTGAATAATCTTTGTCTATTTTTATTTTTTAACAGCGGGCGTTAGCCCGCTCATGGGATGAAGAAATCCCCGCACTTTAGTGCGAGTTCTAGAAAGATTTTTTTAGCGGCTTCG
>JAFGSP010000153.1 GCA_016934775.1 Candidatus Woesearchaeota archaeon
GATCCCGGATATCAAGGAAAACTGGAATATACATTTCTCTGACACAGGTGTTAAGACAGGGATTGCAAAAAGACTATGGCTTGTAAAAGATTTGATTAAGAGTCATCAATTTCACGTTACATATGGAGATGGTGTTTCGACAATCAATGTTCAGAAAGTTGTGGAATTTCATAATGAGATGAACAAAAAGCATAATGTTCTTGGTACAATTTCTGCAATAAGACCTTTTTCCAAATATGGAATAATTGATTCAGAAGAATCAGGGTTGATAAATGCTTTCAGGGAAAAACCTCAGATGGAAGAATATGTAAATATTGGATTTATTGTTCTTGAAAAAGAAGTATTCAAGTATTTCGAAGGGGTGAGGAAAGAGGATATGCTTGAGACCTCAATATTCCCTAAGTTGGCAAAAGCAAAGAAACTTGCCATTTTCAAGACAGATGAGTTCTTCATGGGAATGGACAGCTACAAAGATTATGTGGTGCTTAATAGTATCTGGAAAAAGGAAAAAAAATGGAAGGTATGGGAAAACTGAATATTCTTGTGACAGGAGGTAATGGTTTTATAGGTAGCCATCTACTTGAGAAGCTGGGGGATAATGTTATTGCACTTGTGAGGCCAACATCTGATCTTTCAAGAATATCCCATCTTAATGTGGAAAAGGTATTGTGGGATGATTATGAGTCAGTTTTTACCAGAAAAAAAATTGATCTAGTGCTTCATCTGGCTACGCGTTATATCAAGATTCACAAGACTGCTGATGAAGCAAAAGAGATTCTTAATTCAAATGTTTTGGTGCCTTCAAAATTGCTTGAGGTCTGTGCCAGGAATAAAGTAAAATTCTTTATCAATACAGGGACATTTTTTGAATATAAAGAAAGCGCTGAACTTCTAAATGAAAAAAGTGAAAGGCAGCCGTTCAATCTTTATGCGGCGTCAAAAATTTCGTTTGAGGAGATTCTGAAACATTATTCAAATAATGGGATGAAATGCCTTACCTTGAGACTTTTTTCCCCTTATGGTGAGAAAAGCGGGAACAAGGTTCTTATACAGATAATAAAGGCAGGATTGAGAAACGAAGAGATTACTCTTTATGACGGTAATCAAAAGCTGAATTGGACATATGTTGAGGACATTGTATCTTCCTATCTTGATTCAATCAAATATATTAGAAAAATGAAAACTATGTATGATGATTTTAACATATGCAGTGACTCCTGTCTTTCTCTTAAAGAAGTCATTCCTATAATTGAGAATGTTCTGGGTATGAAAATAAGAGCAAGATTCATACCTTTGAAAGGGAAAGAGATCTTTTTTTCAAAAGGGGACAACACTAAAACAGCAGAATTAATGGGCTGGAAGCCTAATTATTCCTTTGAAGAAGGGATTAAAAAAACCATAGAATATTACAAGGAGAGGTTAGAATGAGAAATGTTTCCGGGGAGATAGACGGTGTCACAATAAAAAGTCTGAGAAAGATTCCTGATGAGAGAGGTTGCATTATGCATATGATGAGAAGAGATGATGAAAACTTCAAAGAATTTGGTGAGATTTATTTTTCAGTTGTATATTCTGGTGTAATAAAGGGATGGCACTTACATAAGAAAATGGTTCTGAATTATGCTGTTGTTTCAGGGATGATCAAACTTGTGCTTTATGATGATCGAGAAGATTCAATAACTAGAGGAAATAAGATGGAAATCTTCATGGGAGACCAGAATTATGTCCTTGTCACAGTTCCTCCTCTTGTCTGGAACGGGTTTAAGGGAATTGGAACTGAAAGAGCAATTGTAGCTAATTGTTCGACATTGCCGCATGATCCCGAAGAGATTATCCGATTAGATCCTTTTGACAAGACTATACCTTATTCGTGGGATATTAAACATGGATGATTTTTATAAGGGTAAAAAGATTTTTGTAACAGGGCATACAGGATTTAAAGGTTCTTGGCTGTCTTTTATGCTTATTTCTTTCGGGGCTAGATTGTCTGGATATGCACTTTCTCCCGGGACTAATCCTTCTCTTTTTAAGATTCTGGGATTGGATACTCAAATGAAAAACTATTATCTGGATATTAGAAACTATACTCAATTGTCAAAAGCAATCAAAAATGAAAAACCAGAAATATTGTTTCATCTTGCTGCACAGCCGATTGTTAGGGAAAGTTTTGATTCACCAGTATATACTTTTGAGACAAATGTAATCGGGACAGCCAATATTTTGGAATGCATCCGTCAAAGCAGTACAATTAAATCAGCGGTTATTGTGACAACGGATAAAGTGTATGAAATAAAGCATGAATTTCCTTATAATGAGTCAGATGAGCTTGGTGGTCATGATCCTTACAGCGCCTCCAAAGCATGTGCTGAACTTGTTGTTAAATCGTATCTAAGGTCATTTAAGAACCTACCTTCAGTGGCAACAGCCAGGTCTGGAAATGTTATTGGAGGCGGGGATTGGGCAGAAGACAGGCTAGTTCCAGATATTTTGAGGCATTTATTCGAGGAAAAAGATCTGCTCATAAGGAACCCTGAAGCGATTAGGCCGTGGCAGCATGTGCTTGAGCCAACCAAGGGATATCTTCAATTGGCTAAAGAACTTTATTTTAATAATAATCTTGGAGGAGCATGGAATTTCGGTCCAGAACCAGACAGCTTTGTTGATGTGAAAAGTCTCATCGAGATGAGTTTTAGGATACTAAATATAAACAAGGAAATTCAGGTCCAAAGAGATTCTGTAAAACACGAGACTAAGATACTTAGGATTGACAACTCAAAGGCAAAAGAGAAACTTAACTGGTCTCCAAAACTCAGATTGACAGAATCACTTGACTGGACATTTCAATGGTATAAGTGTTTTTACAATAACCAGAATGTTCTGGAGCTAACAGAAAAGCAGATTAAAGAATATATAAAAAATGACAGATCCTAAGATAATTGAGCTTGTTAAATCAATGTATAAAGAGAATGTTCTTCCTTATAATAAAGTCCCTTGCTCTGGAAAATGTTATGATGAGAAGGAAATCATTAATCTCATAGAAGCTTCATTTGAGGGATGGTGGACTGAAGATAAATGGGTTACCCTTTTTGAGAAAAAACTGGAGGAATTTACTAATATGAGGGATGTGATTACTGTGAATTCCGGTTCTTCAGCTAATCTTGTATGTGCATTTACATTGGCATCACCTCAGCTTGGAGAAAAGAGAATCAAAAAAGGAGATGAGATAATATCTGTTGCTGCTTGTTTTCCAACAACTATAAATCCTTTTGTTCTGATAGGGGCAGTTCCTGTATTTGTTGATGTTGAACTTGGTACTTATAATGCTAATGTTGAGCAGATTGAAAGAGCAATTACTCAAAAAACAAAGGCAATTGTTCTGGCGCATACTTTAGGAAACCCATTTGACTTAAAAAGGATATCTCAACTATGTGAAAAACATAATCTCTGGCTAGTAGAGGATAACTGTGATGCTTTAGGTTCTGCCTATGAAGGCCGTCTGACAGGCACATTTGGCGATATTGCAACATGCAGTTTTTATCCTGCTCATCACATAACCACAGCTGAGGGAGGAGCCCTTTTTATCAATGATGCTAAATTGAGCAGACTTGCCAGATCAATAAGAGATTGGGGAAGAGATTGTTGGTGCAGTACTGGAAGAGATAACACATGTGGAAAAAGGTTTGAGTGGGAATTAGGACAGCTTCCAAAGGGATATGATCATAAGTATATTTATTCTGAGTTGGGATTTAATCTCAAAATGACAGACCTTCAGGCAGCAATCGGATGTGCCCAGATGGATAAACTAGAAGGTTTCATTCTACAAAGAAAGAAAAATTTTAATTATCTCGGAAAAAAATTGGAGAGCTTTAAGAACAAGCTTATATTACCTGAACCTACAAAGGGAGCTGACCCTTCATGGTTTGGATTCCCCCTGACAGTTAAAGACGGAAACAGGATTCAGCTTATCAACTACCTAAATGAGAGGGGGATAGCAACAAGACTATTGTTTGGTGGCAATATAGTCAAACAGCCTTATTTCATTGATTATAAAATCCCCCATAGATATCCGAATGAACTTGTTAATACAGATATTGTTATGAATAACACCTTTTGGATTGGAGTTTTTCCTATGCTTGACGAGAAACATTTGGATTATGTATATGAAAAAATGAGGGAGTATTATGAAGCCTAGACTTCTGATTTACATACCTACAAGGAATAGCTCAAATACAATAATTTCTGTGCTGAAGAGGATACCAAAAAACTTTATGAGTTATATTGACAAAATATTGATTGTTGACAATTGCAGCATCGACGATACTATAAAAAAAATTAGGGAATATAAGAACACGAGCAAGCTTGGGAAGAGAATAGCAATAATCAAAAACAAGAAAGATAGGGGATATGGTGGGTCACAGAAAGTAGGATACAGATATGGGATTGATAATAAGTATGATTATGTTGTTATGTTGCATTCAGATGGCCAATATCCACCAGAATATATTCCCCCGCTTTATAAAAAAATCCAGACTATAAATGGAGACCTTGTCTTCGGTTCCAGGATTGCAGGTGAGCCTTTTAAGGGGAAAATGAGTGTGGTCAGATATGGTGGGAATAGGGTTCTAACCTTGCTTGAAAATATCGCTTTAGGGACAAAATTATCGGAATTTCATTCAGGGTTCAGGATTTTCAATGTCAGATCCTTAAAGGCTATCCCTTTTGAGAGATGCACAAATAATTATTATTTTGACAGCCAAATAATGTTTTTACATGTAAGAAACAAGAGAAAAATCGGTGAAATAGTGATACCAACAAACTACGGAAAAGAATCCCAATCTCCTTCATGGATAGAACTTATCTCTTACTCCTTGAACATTTTAAAAGAGATTCTGCTTTATATATTAAGATTTAGCCCTTACTCTTGATATTTTAACCATGAAAACATAAATTTAGCCTGAATAATTAAGGAATTCAAGCATTCTTATTAAGTGAAGTACTTCTCAAACAATAGTCTCTTTTGTTCACTTGCTTTTGACATGACGCGGCTTGAGAGAGATATTGGCCATATTGAGGGGATTTCTAGACAAGATTCAGTTAATTCTGTTCTAATCTCCTCAGAACATTTGAAATCAGATAAATCCATGGTATATCCGCATAGTGTTATAGGATTTTCAGGTTTTTTCTGCCCAGAAGTTGAGAATCCTGATTTTTCAAGAATATTATGCATGAACCAATAATACTCAGCTGGTTTCCTGAACAAAGGGACAACAGGACCGATATCTGTTCTTGGTGCAACAATAGACCCTTCATTGTTATGGAAAGGTTGTGCATTCGTGTCAATACAGGAATCCAACAAAGCTGCAGTATCATACCATCTGAAAAGAGGAAACGTCAATGTTGGCGTGTATACAAATAGTGTCAGTATGAGATATCCGATAAAAATAGCATTGGAATATTTTTTGCTATAGCAGGCGATAAATATTGTTAGTATAGCAAGGACAGGAACCAGGGCGGGCATTTTGACCCTGGTAAAAAACCCATATTTGAGATTCATCACAAAAACCTGAAGAAGAATAGCAGATATGAAAAGCAATGCGGTAGATGAAAACTCTTTTTTTCTAGTCTTCCAAATAAAATATCCTCCGAATACTATTAAAGGGATTATGAAAAAGGCGCTGAAGAATATTATCTCCATAATTCCATTTTTGAAATCGCCTGCCATAATATTGTTGATTTCAAAGACATAGTAATAAATAGTGGTCAAGGGGATTTTAATGTGGATAAGCCACCAGAGAATCATGCTTAAGAACCCTCCTGAGATAAAGGCATATAATTTCTTTCTACTCTTTAAGAAATACCTAATTGTATAATATGCGCCAAGAGCCAGAGAACCCAAGACCGTTACAGGATTGACAGTGAATAATAGGAACAAGGTTGCTCCTTTTAAAAAAGGCTTCCTGAACCAAAAGAACAAAAGAGCAAACAATATTGCCCAAAAATCGTATCTAAGAAAAGACATAGTCAATCCAGTATAACCTGCAAGAAATACCCAGCTTGCGGCATGAGGGTTCTTGAATCTTTCTCTCTTTGCTATGGAATATACCAGAAATGCACAAAAAAATACACCCAACACACTTAGAAATGCAAAAACTAGAATAGCTGCTGCAGATTGCCCAGTTATCAAAAATACAGTGGAGAGGATATAGTTCTCAAGCAATAGATGATGTTCAAAGAAATCTATATAAGGGATTAATCCGGTAGATATCCAGTATGAATCAAGCATCTGTGCAATAGGATCTGTAAAAACTCTGCTGGTGGTCTGGAGTATCACCAACAAACCTAGAAACACATAAATTAACCAGACTTTAAGATTTTCAAGTGACTGTTTTTTCATCAGATTTCCTGTTTTCTTTAAAAAAATAAAAGAGCGAGGGGGGAGACTCGAACTCCCGATGGTCGGGCTCTGAATTTCATCGCATTTCTGCTCATCAGCCTTAACCATTGCAGCCGACTGCCTTAGCCGCTTGGCGACCCCCGCGATAGCTATTGAAAAAACTGACATATTTATAAAAGTTATTGAATGCTGTTTATAAAACAATAAAATATATATACCTATAATAATCTAAACTCCGTCATGAAAAGAATCTTAAACTGGATTGAAGAAGAAAAAATAACACTTATGATTATTCTGTTGAGCGTTGGTATCCTGTTTGGTTATGTTGCCCACTGGGAATTGCTTGGGTTGTATATTATACTATCAGTTCTTGTTCTGTCTGTTTTGAATATAGGTCATAAATTGTTCCTAAAAATTATAAAGAGATAGCAGGGAATTAAACCCTGCCCATATATTCACGGCCTAGGGAGGATTTGAACCCCCGACCTTCAGCTCGCCTCCTTAATGAAGTTAGAAGGCTGCCGCTCTATTTGCCCTACTCAGAATGAGTATCCAAGCTGAGCTACTAGGCCATACCTATGCAGAATAAAAGAATTCTTTTTAAATCTTTGTCAAAAAACTTCTATCTTTAAATATTAACCTCTTTTTTCTAGAAGAATTGGGGGGATATATATGACTTATGAATTGGTTGCTGATCAGGAGATGGCTAAAGTCTATTTGCTTAATAATAGAACGATTGAATCACTAACACCTGAAAGGTTGTGGTGTATACTAGATAGTGCAATAGAAGTGGCATCACACAGGAAGGAAAATCCTCATATAATTCCAAAGCGTTTTGAGTATGATCTTGCCAATGCACCTTCAGGGGTTTACCCTTGGTATGAATTTGATGTCCATGATGTTCAAGGAAAAACCGGGATATCTATTGAGCTTTTCTTGGTTGATAAAGGAAATTTTTCTAAGGCATTTCCAACAGGGTATTATGTTAGTTTTTTTCCTGATAAAGATAGCACTGAGCTGAGAGTTGAAAAGATTGATGCACGCAGTAGATTTCAGGAGATTAATGAACCTGATATTGATTTACTGGATGACTTAGCAAAAGCAATTGCAGAAGGATTATATGATTAAATGAAATTATTACGGCAGCCAGCTCTTAGGATTCTTGAGTTTCTGCGGCAGATAATCTGATATAACAAAGTTTAGGCCCCAGGCTGCAAGTGCCTGCTGCTCTGCTCTCTTCCTCATTTTTGCCATTTCTACCAGAGATTTCTGCCACTGCTTATGGTGCTGGACAAAAGGGTCATTCTTGATTCCATCTTTTATCCTCTTGACGTCAATGTCTTTTAGAGGATGTGTGGGTAATTTATAATCTATGATATCCTGGGTGGTTATTCCGATAAACTTTGCCCTTGGCACGCAAAAAAACTCATTAATATGAGCAGCATTTCCGCTTCCCACTTTCAGTGTTCTGTAAATGTTGAGGAACCCATATGGGTCGCCATCTGTAAATACAAAGACAGGGAGGTTCTTTTCATCACTTAATCTTCTGATAAATCTCCTGCAGGCTCTTGTGGGGACTCCGCTCATGCTTATCAGGATGCATTTGGCCTTTTTCCAGTAATTGTGCTTCACTAGTCTTTGGAACATACCAGCGGTCTCAATTGCGAGTATGAACTGTGCGTCTGTCTCGAACTTCAGGTGCTCGACAGAAATAGGGATTGAATATGCTCCTGATCCGAATTTTGTGCAGTCAATCTTCAGCTCTTTCCCTGTATCGGGATCTTTATCAATAACAGTCAGCCTTCCTGCTACATCTCCCCCTTTTTCTTCAGGGATAAATCCCAGTTGTTCACGATTGACCATGAACATTGCCTCGACATCATCCATGACTGTATCTGATTCAGGCTGTTCTTTGAAGCGGGCTTCTCCCCAGTTTTTGCTCACATAGTATGCTTCTCTCTTGGTTGCAATGTCATCAGTCTCGACAAGCTGTTTTGACAATGACATCATCTTGAGAGTCTGAGCAAAAGTCTTAACAGTAGATGCCGTGAGTGTCCTTGACTTGAATTTATTGTCAAGCTCAAAATACCCCTCATCTTCACTATAATTCACATTGCTTAATGAACGCACAGGCATGCTTATCTCAGGCTGCTTCTCTTTTATGATGTCATCATAGATCTCATAGGCTTTTTTCTTTATCTCTTCACTTACATTCTTTTCAGCCATCTTCACATGTCCTCTTCATAACTCTCTTCATCTTCACCTGATGCTTCCTCGTCATCATAATCATCAAATTCCCCTTCCAATGAATCAATATCAATCCTTTTTCTCTCAGCTTTCGGCCCGTAATCTTTTTGCAATTCTTCAATATGTTCTCTTTTTATGGATCTTGACTTGTCCAGCACAACTTTCAGATGAGCTTCCATTCTTCCTCTTTCAACATCATCAAGCTTAAGCAGTTCCTGAATTGCTTCTCCAACATAAGGGAGGTATTTAGAGATATAATCTACTTTTTTGAGCTCTTTTCTTAGCCTGTGCTTCTTTCCGAGATATTTTCCGAGTTCTCTTCCTACTTCCTGCAGAGCAAGCTTTATCTCTTTTATTATTTCAGGATAATGTGCAATAGCTTCTTTTGCCTCGCTTGTAAACGGGACCCAGACAGACGCCATGTGGACTAAAATTATGCATGGCCCATGCGGGATTCCTCTTCCTGGCTGCTTAAGTCCGTAGCTCCTCCAGTTGGTGCTGGAAACAGATTTCACCACAGAACAGGAGCCCTGCTGGTACAGCAAAGGAACCCTGTTTGCAAATCTTAACATTTCAGCAGGCTTCTCAGCTTCAAGGTTTCCGCCATATGCGACAGCTGCCTCGATTATGAAGGGATTTCCCCTATAAACTGCCGGCGGTCTTGTTGTTGAGGCGTAAAATTCAGCATTCACTTCCTTTTTTATCCCCTTTTCTAATAATTCTTTTCCGATTGGGGAGATGCAATCTGTTGGGGGATTCATGATTTTTGTCTTTTTGATGCCTTCCATAAGCTTTTCAGCCATCTCCCTGCTTATCCTGCCGGGTTTTGTGGAAGGCAGGATAGCAGCCTCTTCGCATATCTGCTTTGCAGTTCCGCTTCCAACCCTTGAAAATTCATTTGTCAGGAATGCCTGCAAAGTCCGGTATTCAGTATACCTGAGCATCTTCATCAGCCTGCCAAGCTCAACACCATAAGGATGAGGCTTTATCTCATGAGGCTCTCTAGGCATCTTGTCAGTGGCACGTACAAACATCACCTGGGCATCTTTAGGTGGCTGGTATATTATAGTAGCATGGGGATTGATGATAGCAGTCTGCTTGATATATTCATCAACTGACTGTGTTCCCTTTATGTAATATCCTTCAAGGTCTATCTCGACTCTTGTGCCGTGCTCTTTATGCCACTCCACCTGCTTTTCGGAAAGTATCTGGGGCTTGTTTTTTACAGTATCAAGCTTCAGCTCAATCTCATGAGCAGGATGGTTCTTTGATATCCTCGAAATAATCCTTGCAGGCCTTCCTGTCGTGAGCTGGCCGTACATGACGCTGGCCGAGATACCGATACCTTGCTGTCCCCTGGATTGCTTCATAGTATGGAACTTGCTTCCGTAGAGGAGCTTTGCAAATATCTTAGGTATCTGCGCCTTGACAATACCCGGACCGTTATCTTCAACAACTATCCTATACCTATCATTACCCATATCAGTTATTTCAATAATAAGCTCAGGAAGGATATTTGCTTCCTCACATGCATCAAGGGCATTATCAACAGCTTCTTTTATAGTAGTAAGAAGTGCCTTTTTTTTATTGTCAAACCCAAGAAGATGCCTGTTTTTCTCAAAGAACTCAGCTACAGAAATCTCTCTCTGCTTCTTTGCCAATTCTACGGCAATCGGTTTTTTCTCAGGCTGCTTATTATCTTCAGTCATCTGTTCTACCTTCTCTGTGTTATTAGTCCCTGCATCAAAAAAAGAATCCAGATCCAGAGTTTTCTGCATATGCATCTCTCAAACAAAAATTGATTTATTAATCTTTCGGAGGAATTCCTGGCAAGGCTTATCTTATCATTCCGAATCTCTTGTTTTTTGAGGTCATCCTGATGAAATAGTCAAGGCTTTTCCGGAATGCCTCATTTCCATGTCGCCTTCTGCTTTCAATATATCCAATCCTGACTTTCTTGTATCCTTCAGGGAACTTCTGGAAATTTGCCCATGCTTGCTTATTAGCTTTTAAAGAGCGAAGTATATCTGGAGGAATTATGAGTTTTTCCTTTTTATCTATTGTTTCATCAAAAAGCCCCGATACAGCTTTTAATCCATAAGGAGTCATTCTTTTGTTTTTGATCAGCCTGCGGATTCGTTCTTTGTTCATTTCAGACAACGAGCTACGTGGTCTTCTTGGTGTGAACCTTTGTGCATATTTTTTTTTGTCTATGCCTTTGACTATGCTGTCAATCCAGCCATAGCATAGCGCTTCATCCACAGTATCATTATAGGGGAGCCTGGGCATGCCAGATGATTTCCTGTAGTAGATAAGCCAGACCTCTTTTTCTTTAGAATGGTTTTTCTCAAGCCATGTTCTCCAGTCGCTGCTGTCAGTCAGATAGACTGTTTTTCCAATTTCCATCTATATAATTGCAGAATTAAAGGGTTTATAAAATGATTGATGGATTTATTTATCATATATAAGCACCACTTATTAAACAATAATTTTAATAGTTAAACATCAAGATTATAAATTAAAATAAATTCTTTTTTTAATACTTAAACAGCAAACTTGGGTGATAAACATGAAAAAAATTGTGGTTGCTCCTATGGGAGACAACATGGATGCGCTGTTTGTCGGCATCAGGGAGTTTCCTACAGACAAGATAATATTAGTGTCTTGTGAAGCAAGATACCTGGAAGCTCAAAAAGTAAAGGATGACCTTGACAGGTTCAGGATTCCTACTCATATTATGAAAATAGAAGGTAAGACTGAGATTGAGATATGGGAAGGCACTTTCAAGGCTATTTCAGAGATTAGATCTTCAGAACCAGAACAGGAAATTCTTGTAAATGTAGCTACAGGAGACAGGACAACAAGATGCGCAGCGACAAGCGCTGCTTTTGTGAACGGCCTGAAGGCTTTTGCAACTTCCGAAGACAAGACCTTAATGTTGCCTGTCATGAAGTTCAACTATTATAAGCTGATCTCTGACAAGAAGATGGATATCCTGAAAATCCTGCATGACAAGACCTGCTGCTCTTCATTGGAGGAACTGAGCAGGAGGACAGGCATGAGCCTTCCTTTGATATCCTATCATATAAACGGCAACCTGAAATCAGACGGCCTCAAGACAATGGGCCTTGTCGAGACAACAGAATCTAAAGGCAGGGTGGCAGTTGAACTTAGCTCACTCGGAAGGATGATCGTCAGGGGATATATTAACTAATTTTTTATATAACTTTATTCTATTCCATTATATGGTAGATGTTTTTCCTCTTTATATTGAAACAAACGGGATTGTTCTTAGAGGAAAGAGTTTCATACCTAAAGAATATGATGAAAAAGATCCTGTAATTATCTATATCCCTGGATATATGAACACTGTTGACAGGTCATATGCCTTGTGCAAAAACCTTGGTGAAGACTATCACACTGACTGCATCAATATGAGAGGTCAGGGTAATTCTGACGGTTATAGGATAGATGTCGAAAAGTCCATAATTGAATTCCAGGCTATCTTTGAAGCTTACAAAAAGGAATTTCCCAATAGAAAACTAGTTGTGGTCGGACATTCTCTGGGAGGAGCTATTGCTTTTGAAGCCGGTAAGAGAGCCGGTCTTGAGAACATAATACTCTTGTCTCCTTTTGGCGGCAGCGACTATCTTGGTCCTCTCCATTCAATAGGATTTGATATTGTTAAGAAGATGAAGAAGAAAATGAGAGAGAAAGTAGATTTGGCTTTGTATGCTCTTGGGATATCAAGAGAGGCCCTTGGTGTATCAGCACCCCTACAATCAGTAATTGAACTAGATAAAGTTGATTTTTTGGATACTATCTCTGAGGTTAATTCTCCTTATAAAAATGCATTGGTGGTGCTTCCGACACATGATTCTGCGTTAGGACTCTTCCCATGGGCAAAGCGCCGGAAAGAAGAATACGGCCGGCTGGAGAGGATAGCAGAAAAAACAGAGCTAATCAAACCCTTGGGCAACCACAATCTAAATCTTTTTTCACCTATTCCTGTGGCAGCAAACCCTATA
>JAFGSP010000154.1 GCA_016934775.1 Candidatus Woesearchaeota archaeon
GATACTGATTATATCCTTGTTGGGAAGGAGGTTTCTGGCACGTACAACCCAGTCCATTCAAGCGATGGCGCGCTTGGAGGAGCCTATGCAGGAGATAAGATCATGTTCCAATTTGATGAGAACCTATCCAAGGTTTTCAAGATAAAGGGAGTTTTTGGGACCGGGTTTCCAGATACTGATTTTAATTCTTTCATTACTGTAAGGGCCTATGAGGAACTATACGGCAAACTTGAGAAAGCAACAAGGATAAAGATTAAGCTGACTGGATCAGGAATGGAAGACACATTTGAGCAGAAGCTGATTGATATGGGCATCCAGGGGGATATCTCAGCCGGCAGCGAGCTTGCCGGGATGGAGATGACAGATGCATTCACTATCATCAAGACAATCATGGCAGTTGTTGCCATCCTTGTATCAATGACAACACTATTCATTGTCATATATATTAATGCTGTGAACAGGAGAAAGCTTATCGCGATAATAAAAGCAATAGGGGTGAAGAGGAGGATTGTAATAATCTCTTTTATGTTACAGTCGCTTTTTTATGCATTAAGCGGAGTTGTGTTTGGGATGATAGTTCTTTATTCTGTGCTTGTGCCTTATTTTGCAGCCAACCCGTTGATGATGCCGTTCGGCACAGTGCCTCTTTATGTGAAACTCCATAGCATCCTTCCGTTATTGATTGCTTTTGTTGTTTTTTCACTTATTACTGGATTTGTGCCCGCATACCAGGTGGCAAATAGGAACATCATCGAGACAATGAGGAGCTGAACATGATAACTGCTGAGAATCTTAAAAAATCATTTTTCCTGGGAGCTGTGGAGATTAAGGCATTGAAAGGAATATCTCTCGAGATAAAGAAAGGTGAATTTGTAGGCATAATGGGCCCTTCAGGCAGCGGAAAGAGTACCTTACTGCACATGCTTGCTTTATTGGATGATCCGACATCCGGCGAGATAATCATAGACAAGCAGAAAGTACTTGAATTAAATGAGGAAGCAAAGATAAGGTTCAGGCTGAAGAAGTTTGGCTATGTCTTCCAGGAATATGCCCTTCTTCCCGAGCTGACTGCCCTTGAAAATATTTTTCTTCCGGCGATGGCGAACGGACATGATAAAAAGTACTGTATGAAGGCAGGCCTGGAATTGCTTAAGAAAGTCAACCTTTTTGACCGTGCTAATCACCTGCCTTCAGAGCTTTCTGGAGGGCAGCAGCAGAGAGTAGCAATAGCCAGAGGGCTTGTCAACAACCCAAAGATCTTGTTTGCGGATGAGCCATGCGCTAACCTCGACACAGAATCTTCAAAAAGCGTCCTTGACCTGTTCAGGAAGCTCAACAAAGACCTCAACCAGACAATAGTCATGGTCACGCATGAGAACTGGCATAAGAAATACCTGGACAGGATTGTGTGGCTAAGAGATGGTGTGCTGGATAAAGGGGTTAGATAGTGAGAATGATTATGGTTGGTTTATTTTTAATTTTTAAATTAATTCCTTATCTTCCAAGATAGATAACCAACAGCAAACTATTTAAACTCAATTTCTCAGAATCATTAGAAAAAGGTGATGTTAATGAAAAAAGTCTTTGCATTAGTATTGATTTTGATGCTTGCAGCGCCTATGGCATTCGCTAAGCAGAATGAAGTAAAAGCAGGCCTCGGCCCTGATTCTCTATTTTATGGTTTTGATAAGGCCATGGAAGGTATGGGCCTGATGTTCACGTTCAACAAGGCTGCAAAGGCAGAAAAAAGCCTTGATATAGCACAAGAGAGATTGCTTGAGTTTGAGGCGATGGCAGAGCAGAACAAGACCAAGTTCTATGAAAAGGCTGAAAGAGAATATAATAAAGCCCTTGAAAAAGCTGAGAAAGCAGCTGAACAGGTAGCAGAGAAAGATCAGGAAAAGATTAGGGAAAAGGTTGAGAGCCATTACCAGAAAGTTGCAGAAGTAAAAGATAAAATTTTGGCAAAGAAAAATGAGACAATGGACCTGGGCCAGTTCCAGCACCTTGAGCAGGTATTTGAAAGGATTAAGGAAAAAGCTCAGAATATGGAGAAGAAAGTCGGGAAAGGCAAGGGGCCTGGAGATGTGCATCCGGGAAACCAGACCCAGGGAAACCAGACCCAGAGAAATGAGGCTCAGGTTGTAATATGCCACAGGCCGCAAGGCAATGCTGGCAACTGCCAAACAATTCATGTCGGAGCATCAGCTGTCCAGGCGCATCTTGATCATGGCGATCTTTTGGGAGCGTGCCCTGCTGATTGCGGGCACGGCAACGGAACAGCTCAACCAGAATGCGAGACAGATGGTGATTGCCCAACTGGATATGAATGTGATGTTGATGAATGCGTATTGATTCCTACAGAAGAATGTTCTGCTCATGCTGACTGTGGTGCTGGATATCATTGTGTAGGGCATAAGTGCAAGCTTATTCCTGTGCCTGAGTGCACATCAGACCTGCAGTGTGATGATGATGAGATTTGCCAGAATAATGAATGCGTTCCTGTTAATGATGATACTGAATGCACTTCAGATACGCCATGCAGCACAGATTCAGACGGCTGCTGCCCTTCAACATGCGCGGTAGGCGCAGATAAAGATTGTTGCGAGGAAGCAGGCAAATGCTGGATAGAAGGGGAAGGATGTTATGACACCTGCAGTCCGGGAACTAGTGCTTGTGACCAAGAAGATACCTGTGAAACCTTAGGAGATGGCTGCTGCCCTAACAATTGCGCACCAGGCTCAGATAAAGACTGCTGCGAGGAAGCAGGCAAGTGTTGGAGGGATGGCGAAGGTTGCTATGACAGCTGCTGGGCTAATGAGACAGAACTCGAATGTTCTGAAGTGCCGTTGCTTCTGAGCCTTGAGGATCTTGAAGTTACTTATAGTTTCTCCTCTTGCTGCTACAGCGCTTCAGGCGGCGACATAGTGCCTGGCCAGCCAAACTTTACTCAGTTTGTTGACCCGAAGGTCATATACAATGGGGTTGAGTATGATTATTATATCCATTATTCAGATGCAGGAACATGGTGCTTTCTCCAGGGATCTCCGGACTACGGCGCTGGTGCACGTAATGGTACAATATATGATGGCTGCTATGTGGAAGCTATGTCTAATGGAGACATATACCTGAAAGAAGGATCGCATGCTAAACAATTAGTGCAGCACTGCGAAAACGAATAAATAATTATTTTTTCTTCTTCTCTTTCTTACCTGCTATATAGAAAAGCCCGCCTATCACAAAGCAGGGCAGAGTGATGATACTGAAAGACAGTATGTGGCTGTATGTCCTGAAGAATATCAATGAAGCAATTCCAAGCGCAACAAACATTATGGCGCCGTTTCTATTGTTCTTCCACCCTACAACAGTCGCAGCGATTAACAAATAAGAAGGAATCAGGTGGATGAGAAAACCTGCTATCATTTCAACAAGGGTATAGTCTTCATTGAATGCGTCAAGCGCAAACATGCTGATGAATAAAATGAACAGTATTGCCAGGACCCTTGGAGTCCATTTTAAGAAGTTGATTTTTGATTTTTTCTTTTTCATGATTAAATAAAGTGTTATTGAAGTATAAATAATTTATGAAAATTAAAAAAATCATTTAATTGGGATATAGATATCATTCTCGTTCTTTTCGTCATCGGTGTACCTATCGTCATAATACTCGAAGTCAAGGCCTTCATTGTTGTACTTGAAGTTCGATCTGGGAAGCCATTCTTTGTACGCATAGTCCCATGTTTTTCCAATGTTACTTACGTGGCCTTTGTGCGTGAACACAGCATATTTTGATTTTGGGATAGCTTTTTTGACCATGCCTTCCGGCGGCTTGTCATCTGATTCCACACAGGCTATGTAATCGAAATCAACCTTGTTCGTCATCACGCATACGCCGTAGCAGACACCAGGAGTCTTGTTTGAGACATCATTTATCCGTTTCATAAAGTCAATCCAAACCTTTGGGCAGTCTTCTGCCTGCTTTCCATTTTTCATTGTTGTGTGCACTTCCATGCCCACAATATCAAATCCTTGCTTTTCTACTATCTTTGGTTCCATTTTTTCTACCTCCGTCATCACTGTTTATATGCAAGGAATGTTTAAATACCTCACACAGAAATGTCCAGTGCTTTTTGATGTCCAGTGGGTTAATCAAGTAGAATATATCTCAAAGGAGAATCAGCTGCCTTAACAATAACTTTGCCTTCTCTGGCCACTTTATGTTCAGCGCCGATAGAATCAACTACTACAATTCCGGGAGACCTGAAGGTTATCTCGATCTTGTCTTCAGTTATTCCTTTTATCAGAGTGTAGCCTTTTGTCAGCTTTCTTTCATAAGGCTCCCTGACTATATACTGGATCTTTTTCTCTTCTAATCCCATCACTATGCCGCCTGCTGACTTAAGCCATGCATTGCTTCCGGACGGCGTCCCTATGATGATACCGGAGCTGCGCTGGAATTCTTTTTTGTTTTCCACAGAAATATCATAGTTGAACATGTTGTAGGGTTTCATATCACCTATGTAGACGTCATTGAGTGCAGACTCATATGTTTTTTCCCCATTTATTTCGATGCTGAGCCTCAGGAGATCTATTGTCTTGAATTTACCCTTGATTATCCTGTCAAGCTTATCTTTGTAGTCATTGATGTCAGCCTGCATGTAGAACCCTTCTTTTTTCTTAGGATCAGGGTTGATGCCGAACATCCTTGTATCTCTGTTATGGTGGCTCGTCCTTAAGAAAGTCCCGTCCCCGCCTATGACAATAACAATATCCTTGCCTGAGCATTGACCTGCACAGACATGCTCCCTACCGTGAAATAATACCTCAATGCCCTTTTTTCTTAGATAATTGTGCACATCAACCAGTAGCTCTTTGAACTGGCCTTCGTGATAGATTATTGCTGCGGATCTCACAGCATGGGAAAACCAGGAGGGGAATATAAAGGTATCTTTTGATTATTATAATCTAGAAATAAAAAATAATGTAATTAAAACAAAAAACTACTCTTCAGCCTCAGCCTTTACTTTCTTCTTCCTTGATTCGGGCATAGGCCTTCTTATGGATATCGGAAGCACGCCTTCTTCGTATTCTTTAGTGGCAATCTTGATCGGGTTGTATTTCATGCCTTCAAGGTCTTTCTTGCTGATTTTGACAAGGAAGGGTGCGCCCATAGCAATCTGCAGGGCCCTTGAGCCGATCATCCTGGCTTTTTCGTATTTTGTGTATTTTATTTCCATTGCGATCACCTTAAGTGTTTCCTCAGCTCTTTTGCTTTTTCGGTTGCGAGGTCGATCATCTTCTCGATCTCTTCCTGTGAAAGCGGCTTTGAGCCTCCTTTCTGCAGAGCGCAGATAGTGCCGTCAGGCAGAGTTGCAACAGTTAACCTTGCATCAAGGACTTTCTCTTCTTCAAGAAGCGGATCCACAATCAGGTGGTCGCCTATCTTGATCACAGTCACTGAAACCGGCTCCACTAGCAATGGAAGCTTTTTGCTTGTCAGCTTCTTGTAATCTATCTGTTTGTTCTTGATCTCAGGGAACTTTGCGTCTTTGATGGCAAGCATGGCTGCCAGTGCAAATGCGTCAAAAAGGTTTCCTGCGTGGTTTATCGGAATCAAATCTATAATGACTGTCCATACCAGCTCACCGGCTTTTATGCACAGTTTTTTTGTATCTATAGCTTTTGACTCCCTTATTCCCCTGTCCACGACACGGGCCAGCTCAATGGATTCTATTCCAGGAGGGCCTGACTCGAATTCAGGGTTGCTCATTGGCAATAATTCTGCATTGACCATCATTGTCCCTTCTTCAGGGATGTCCGGATAAGGCTCTCCGACCTCGAACTTGACTCCTGCCATGACAACAGTTTCACCTATTGTCACTTTTGCAGAGCCTTCAGCTGTCTTTGAGACACCTGTCTCTACAGATACTTTCCTGTATTCTTCAAGTTTCCTGCCGTCATACCTTACCTTGTTTTTCAGGTAGTTGAGTATGTGTCCTCTGATTTCGTTACTCATTATTATCAACCTCAAATTTAGCCTTCAAAGCCTTTCTCTGCACATCAATTATTGTTTGGGCAGCTTTCTTGCCCATCTCAAGTGCTTTCATAAGGTCTTTTTTCTTTATCTTGCCGTCCATCTGCAGCAGTGAGAACTCACCGGTGCTTGGGATGAATGCTACTGGCACATCAGCGACATCGCCTTCTTCATGAGCCTCTTCATCATAATTAAGGTCAACGCATATCTGGCCGTCGACAATTCCTACAGCGACAGCCGAGACAAGGTCTTTCATTATGATCCCTGCGTCTGCAAGAGCCATAGAGGCAGCGCATATCCCTGCGCATCTTGAGCCTGCATCTGTCTGAGGCAATTCAATAAAGACATCCACAACAGCATTTGGGAAGTCTTCAAGATTGACCACTGGCGACAATGCATTTTCAGTCACATAGGATATCTCTCTGCTTCTCCTGCTAGGTCCAGGCCTTACCCTGTTTCCTGCTCCGGAAAAAGGCATCATGTTGTAATTGCATCTCAGAATACCTTTCTTAGGGTCCTGAAGAAATTTTGGATATAAATCTCTTGGACCATATACAGCGGCATATGCCACTGTTTTTCCTATCCTGAAATACGCTGAGCCGTCTGCGTTCTTTATGATGCCGACCTTTGCATCTATTTTTCTCAGTTCGTCAAATTTTCTTCCGTCTAATCTTTTCTTGTAAGCCATCTTATTCACCTGTGACCTTCTTTCCTTTGCTTTCAAGGAAGCCCTTGATCCTGTCAGTCAGGCCTGAAATGTGGCTTTCCTTCTCGATCTTCAATATAGTCTCGACAGTCAGGATCTCATCCTTTGGATCAGCTCCTTTTATCCAGACAACGCCGTTCTGACCTACAATCACGTTGCAGTTCGCGGCTTTTTTTATCATCGATACCATTGATCCCTGCTTTCCGATGATCCTTGGCACTTTTGACGGAGACACATGGAGTATCCTTCCGCCTTCAAGCTTTCTGAGGCCAGGTCCTTTCATTGTCAGGTCTATCAGGTTCTGGCTTGTCACATTGTATATCTTTGTGACTAAGTAGTCTCCGATATTGAAGTATCTTGTCAGGTCAGCTCCCCTTCTTATGAAGTCGCTGCTTCCGTCTTTCATTGAAAGCATGGCAGGATAAGCTGAATTTGTCTGTACAGACCAGCCTGAGAAGTTTATGTCTTTCACCTTCCCGATGATGACGTCTCCTCGTTTAGGCAGGTATTTTCCTGATACCGGAAGGATCTTTATGACCTTCCCCTCAATCCTTACAAGGCCGAGCAGCGATGCTATCAGGCTGTCGCCTTTCCTGTATATACCTTGTCCCGGAAGGTATGACATTCCTACTGCCACTACTTCTCCCGGCACAACGATCTCTTTGTCTTTTACATTTACTTTTTCCATATTTTTCACCATTATCTTACTATTTTAGTTTCTATATTCCCCTGTGTAAGCTTGTTCAGTGCATCAAAGAATTCATTCTGGATTCCAGCGGGAATCTCGACTGAGCACAGCCAGGACCCGTCTGAGAGCCAGTTATCCATCTTTATCTTTCCGAATTTATCAACTACTGAATATGCTTTGCCGGCATACAATGAAGGTATCTTTACCTGTATTTCCTTTGTAGCCAGCTTGATTGGGATTATGGGCTTGAGCGAAGACACGATATCATTCACCTGATCTCCAGGCTCTTTGAAATCATCTATCTTTACTCTTGCCTCTTCCATTGCGGCCTCTATTCTATTCCTGGGATGCGGCAGCCCTGTCTTGGGGTCGACTGCATTCCTAGTTATTATGTCCAGGATCTTGTTTTTCTTCTCTTTCCTCTTATCTTCCCTGTATTCCTGGGTGAACTGGATCTCGCCATCATCCAGGATCTTTTTCGCCACAGCAAGGACATCTGTTGTATTGAACAGTGCCTTGAGCTGATCGTGCGATGCCTCAAAACCTTTTTTGGCATCAGCGAAAATCTTCTCGTACATCATGACCTCCCTGGGATCCATTTCCTTGTTTTTCTTATATTCCAGAATCTTGTCAGGGTCTATTATGATCTCGAAATTCTCTCCTCCTTTTTTCAGTTTCGCGAGGTTGAGAGAAAGCCTCTCCTGGTCATATGTCTTTGTCGGTCTCATCTATTTCTTGCCTTTTGAATAGGCGACAATCTCCTCCTTTGATAATCTCTTGAATTTCTTGTCAGTGACAGACACAAACCCGGCGTCTATCCTCTCTGGGTCGAAGTTCTTATCCAGTGTCTTTTTCAGGGCATTTATGGCCAGCTTAAATCCATCTTCCATGGACATGTTCTCTTTATATTCCTTGTACAGTATCTCTTCGATCTCAGGCTCTGCTTCTCCGATCACAGATGCCTTGTACTGGAAATATATCCCTGTAGGGTCTGTCTCAAACAGCTTTGGTTCATTATTGTCTACGCCTGCTATGAGTATTGATACGCCGAATGGCCTGTATCCTCCTGACTGGGTGGTTATCTGCTTGATGTTGGCTATGTCTTTGACGATTGATATCACATCAATTGGTGCATCATATGTCACCCTGTGCTGCTGCGCCAACACCTGTGACCTCTCTATGAGGACACGGGCATCTGAGATAATACCTGAAGCAGTTGCTCCGATGTGCTCATCTATCTTCCAAATCTTCTCGACTGAATCTGAGACAACAAGCTTGTCCACAAGCCTCTTATCTGAGACAAGGATCACGCAGTCTTTGCAAGTAACACCAATAGCTGTGCTGCCCTGCCTGACAGTCTTTTTTGCATATTCTACCTGAAGAAGCCTTCCGTCAGGCGAAAACATTGTTATTGCTCTATCATAACCCATCATCTGATGTTGCAATGGTTGCATTTTAACTTTACCTCCCTTTTTAGTTTTTTAACTTAACCTCAGTTTTTGCTTTTTTTAAAATTCCTGAAACACCTGCTGTATGTATGATCACAGGGTTTTTATTTATTTCTGTTATCATAGACATTGAGACGCTCAGGTGTTTTGCGTATTTATTGTTTATCTTTAATATTCCTCTGTTCTTGCTGTATATCCTCGTGTCCATCAGGCCTGCCATCCCCAGGGCGAAACTGCCGAAGCATTCCTTGAATGAGCCTTCTATAGCTCTTACTGCATCTTTGTGGGAGATAGGCTGTTCTGATATTGTTTCATACACAACATATCTTTTCTTTGTCCTTAATGTTGGCAATAGTGGTTTTCCTTTCATTCATCCGCCACTTTGGAGAATAACAGTGTTTTTTCTCTCTCTGCTAAGAAAGAATCAGCAGGTGTTTATAAAGGTTGCTACTTATGGGTATATTTGAGTTAGAAAAGGCCTAATTAGCTTATTCTACCTGAACAGGTGGACCATATACAGGTAGGATGTCTACGGAAGGAATATAACTGAATCTCACAGGGATCCTTAAATCTGTGGTTGGAGAATGATAAGTTGTCTGTTCAAATCTTTTAATCTGATCTTTTTTTTCCTTTGGGATATCGGGGCTCAGAGAGACTGCAAGATATATTTCGTCATTTTCATCAAGCGCTTCTCTAACAATAGGCAGAGGGAGATCATGTTGAGTGGCCCATTTACTAACTATTTCTTGAGCTTCATCTCTTGTCCTGTGAATCCTACCTTCAAGTGTTTTTGAATGATAATACTCCGGGAACTCTTTAAGCTTATCTGCTTTGCTGATGATTCTAATCTCTGTTTTATCTTTCTTCCTCACCATCATAACTTTATAACTAGGTTCAGGATTGCCTGCGTGCTGCACATACCAGTATTTCTCTACACCACCTGATATGCTGAGATGTGAGTTAGCTACATAAGAAAGCCTTCTTTCTTCTGAAGGTTTATCTTTGTTATTCTCTATATTCATATATTCTGCTAGATCTTTTGCGACTCTTTCCACGGTCATATGTTCCTGGGAAGGACTAATGTTTTCACATAATCTGATAATTACTTTGCCTAAGTCTTTATCTGGATCTATGTTTTCACATAATCTGATAATTACTTTGCCTAAGTCTTTATCTGGATCTTCTATATAACGTATGTCCAAAAGATTATTATCTAATCTGTTGACAAGGTTCATGTGCAAATATGTGCCGAATTCCGGGTCTCTTATTGTAGTCATCTTACCACTATCCAGTAAACCAGGCTTATATTTAAATCTATTCAGAGAGAAATCTATTTCTTCTTTTTTATGAACAGCATTACTAAGTTCATTATGATTACACCCAGTATCCCTCCGAGTATCAGGGTGAGAATGCTGTAGAATAAGATCAATATAGGAGCCAGCGCGATTATGGCCAGGCCCACGTCAGCCCCTGCTCCTGCCAACAGCGGCTTTAGCAGAAATATAAACAGGATTAATATGCCGAGAATGCTTCCCGCAAGGAAGTACAGGACATTCTTTGCTATGAATGCCAATATTTTTCTTAGATTCATGGGGGTAATGAGACTGGTTGAGTATAAATACTTAACTACTTATTATGCAGCTGCTTTTTCCTCCTGTTTTGATTCAGGTGTGTAGGTCTCGGCAAAGTTCTTATACTCTCCCATTAGTATGAGAAGGCCTATATGTCCTTCCTCTCGGCAGATCTTGCTTAGCTTTTTGCCTTCTCCTCCGAGTTCTTTCCTGAATAAAGTGTCATAAAAAAAACTCAGAGCGCTTTTCGCAGGCTCAGCCAGCATGTATGGGAAATTGTCCTGTTCATCGTTTTCAGTATGTTCCCTGTGAAGGTAAGATCTGTCCCTTACCTTTGAATAACCTGGAGATCCTAGTTTGTTTCCTATGCTTAGGAGTTCTTCTGAATATTGGTTTAGTTTCCTCATCAGTTCTCCCAAATGCCAGATATTATTCTTCACTACCAATTCATCAAATATGTTCAGCTGAATAAATTCTCTTATTTCATACAGGGCTTCAAGTGTTAAGACAACATGGTGCACTCCTGCCATATATCCTGATTCTTTTATCTCTCTGTGGACTTTCTTTGCCAGTCCAGCGTAGTCTTCTGAAGTAGGCTCTACCTGCAATGCTTCCGGACTTATTAATAGCCTTTCACCATATCTCTGGGTGAACCATTCAAATTCCTCATCTGTTCTAATGCATTCTTCAAATCCTGAAATAAACTCATCTCTGAGAGAGACGGCATTTTCAATTGTTGAAATGTGCCTTGATGTCGGGTTGACAAGCCTTTTCATGACCTCATTGAGATACTTTTTTACATCACTCTCAAAACGCATAGCGTCCTTTTGATCTGAACCGTCTATCAGAAAGAAATCAATTCTTGTTTCTAAAGCATGGCTATTGCACATGGAATCACCCCCTCCTTTTGTCTAAAACTACATAGACTACTTACTTTTAATCATTTGGGATATATAAATATTTTGAAAGTGTGATGATGTCATACTTTATTCAATATCGATAATTATTTAAACCACATAATCAAAAAACATATATTTAATATGGACACCATATGTGTCTAAAAGAGGTGAAAAAATGAAAAAAGCTAATATTATCTTGGCTTGTGTATTGGTTCTGCTGTTTATTGCCGGATGCACGACTTCACAGCAGAGCCAGAATACACAAGAGACAAGGCAGTCTGAAGAAGTAAACGCCCTTGTGGTCTATCACTGGTGGACCTCTCCCGGAGAAGCTGCGGCTATCAGCAGCCTTGTCAAGAGCTTTTCTGAAGCACACCCTGATGTGGCAATCATGCCAGCTCCTGTTTATATGCAGTCACAGGATTTTCATGATAAAGTGCTTATGCCTATGGTCTTTAATGGAGAAGCACCTGATTCGTTCCAGGGCCATCCAGGATATGAGATTAAGCCATATTATGATGCCGGAACACTTGAGACTGTAGATGATATCTGGGAATTAGAGGATCTTGAATCGGTCATACCAAAAGTGATCCAGGATATAAACAAATACAAAGGCAATACAAAGGCAATTATTACTCTGTCCCTATAGGAGCCCATAGGTCTAATCTTGTATGGTATAATAAGCAGCTTCTGGATAAGAACGGGATAGACCCATCTGCTCTGGCAGACTGGGATGCCTTCTTTGATGCATGCGATAAGCTAAAGGCAAATGGAGTGGAGTATCCGATAGCAATGGCTGAATCCTGGACGCAACTCCTCGCATTTGAAGATATTATAGCCAGCATCGGCCCGGAATTCTATGAGGACTGGGTGAACGGGAAAGTCACCTCTGAAGATGACCCGAGGGTTATCGAGGCATTTGAGACATTTGATAAATTTCTGGGCTATACAAATCCAGATGCTAACTCTTTAGGTTGGAATGCAGCAGTCGAAAAGGTCATAAAAGGAGAAAGCGCCTTTAATGTTATGGGTGACTGGGCAAACGGCGAATATAAAGTTGTAGGCATGAAATATGGCATAGATTATGGAACTTTCGCTTTTCCAGGAACAGACGAGGAATATGTTTTGACTGTTGATGTCTTTGTCAGGCCAAAAGGGACAGCACACCCTGTAAATTCAATAAAATGGCTGAAGTTTGCAGGGTCAAGAGAAGGCCAGGACGCATTCAACCCGATAAAGGGCTCTATCTCTGCAAGGATGGATTCAGACGTGACTCTGTATGATGACTACCAAAAAACAGCTATTGCAGATTTTAAATCTGTGAAATATGTTTTGCCTAGCAGGGGCCACAGTCAGCCGGATCCATATGTTAAAGGCCTGGGAACTCTTATGGCAGAGTACTATTTAGACAGGGATGCTGCAAAAGCTGCAAAATCAATGGCAGATCTTACCCTGAGTGTAAGCAGCGAATATACAACAATATGGTCTTTGACTTAATTTATTTTTAATTTTTTTTTGTTTAGCAGCGAACAGTGAATAATGGCAAAAATAAGGACAACAATATTGGTATCGTTCAGCATAGTAATAGCTATGATGCTCTCTTTGAGCCTAGTCTTGTCAGTTGTTCATTCTAATATAGAGAACCAGTATAAGCAAATTACAGATACTATGATTCTTGAATATGATATTACCGAGACATTTTCAGAATTCATCACCAGCTATACCTTGCTATTAAGGGATATTGAAAACACAGAATATGGCTCCAGTTATGAAGATTCCAAGAGCAGGCTGTCTGTAATTTATTCAAAATTAGATAGTGCTATTTTTTTTGAGGAGAGCTGGCTAGTTTACACTAACCTTAAGAGCATGTCTGAAAGCATAATGGAGGAATGCGACATTGGGCTGGAGAAAACACGAAATAATGATTTTTCAGGGGGCACAGGCATTTACGACAGGGCATTAAGGGGCGAGGAATACGTAAAAGATAAAACAGCAGAGCTTCTTTTGTCTGAACTGAAATATTCTAAGGAATTACAGGCAAAACTGGACTTCATCCGGTCAATGTCACTTGCAATTTCCTTAGTGTTGATCTTATTGATTACAGTTGGCTGTGTTGTATTTGCAGTATCTTTGTCAAACAAAATCAGCGGGCCGCTGATAAGGCTCTCAGGGATAGCTGAAAAGATAGCAAAAGGCAATCTTAAGATAAGCGTGGATCAGGACCTGTTGAAAAAAGATGATGAGACCGGCAGCCTATCAAATTCTTTTAATGAGATGGTTAAGAGGCTGGCCAGGGAAATATCTTCCCAGAAGGAGATAAACTCATCTCTAACCAAAGTCAGGCGTCAGGTGGAGCTGAAGAACAAAGTGCTTGAAGACAGGGAGAAAAAGCTTGTGACGATAAACAGTAAGCTTGAGGTGGCGAACCAGAAGCTGAAAGAACTCGATAAGGCAAAAGATGAATTCATATCCATAGCAGCTCACGAGCTGAAAACACCACTTACAAGCATAAAAGGATTTGCCCAGCTTCTGAATACCCAGAATGTGATGAAAGACAAGAAGAAACAAAGCCATTATCTTGGCCTGGTGAACGAGAACACAGACAGGCTGTACAACCTAATCCTGGATCTGGTGGATTCATCCAGGCTGAGTTTAGGAAAGCTCAGCATAGATATCAAGGAAGTTAATACTGAGGACATATTCAGGAACATAAAAGAGAACATGAGCCAGGTCATCAAGGAAAGCGGGATAAAGCCGGTCTTTTCAATAGAGAAAGATGTTCCAAAGGTAAAGGCAGATCCTGAAAGGCTACTGCAGGTGATTAGGAACCTTATAGTCAATGCCACTCATTTTACAAAAATAGGCGGGACAATCACATTTGATGTCAGAAAGAAAGGCGATTTTGTGCAGTTTTCAATCAAGGATACAGGAGAAGGCATTCCAAAAGAAAAGCAGCACCAGATTTTTTCAAGGTTTTACCAGGCAGACGCTTCTTTGACTAGGAAGGTTAAGGGTTCAGGTCTTGGGCTTTCTATATGCAAGGGCCTTGTAGAGCTGATGAAAGGAAAGATATGGTTTGAGTCTGTTGAGGGAAAAGGGACTACTTTTTTCTTTACAGTGCCTGTTGCTGGGAAGAAATAAAGAAATGCGGAGGACAGGATTCGATTGCAGACTGAAAAACATTGCTTTTCAATTACCTGCGTAAGCACTAAGCTAACAGGTGTCTTAATGTCATTGCCATTATTGGCTCATCACACCGTTAAGTGCCATCCCTAAGCCTGTCCCGTTTGACCGCTCCGGCACCTCCGCATTGCTGGTATATACCGGATTATCCGCCTTTCGGCGTAGAACAAAGGACTTTATTTTTGTTTATATAATTTACTCTTTTACAACCCGATAATCCGGAGCTCAAACGCGGCTCTCAACAATAATGCCAGGTTTATTACTAAGATTGAGTATAAAACTTTGTAGAACCTGCTCCTGCTGATGTAGTAGTAGAGCCTAAATATGACGAACAAAGGGAATGTGATGACTTTGCCCAGGAATTTGTGATACTGCTGGAACTCTGTGTCTGCCTTCGATGGAGTGGACATGTAGAGTATCGTGAATATGAAGTAGAATTTCAGGGCTTCCATCCAGAGCTCATCGAGGAATATGTTAGCTAAAACTAAGGAGGTGATGAATGCCATGAACGTAGGGGCTGTGGCTATGAGGAAGGATTTAATGATAGATTTCGGGACAGTGTGATTGACATAACCTTCTTCAAAAGAGATGTGGACTTTCTTTACTTTAACTCCGAGGATTATGCAGACTAAAAAATGAGAGAACTCATGGAATACAAGGCCGGGAAACAGCAGTATGTCTGTTAACATAAGAATGAACTAAGAAGGTCTGGGATATAAATCTTATGAATGCGTTAGGGTCTTTTTCTTCATCCAGGCATATGACCTTATCTTTGTGGTCTTGCCGTATCCGCATGAGCTGCAGATGCCTGTCTTGAAGTGGAAAGTATGTTCGCCGCATCTCCTGCAGCGGAAATGGGATTTTTTCCCTGATTTTTTCCCCATAGAGGGTGTTCCTTTTGTCATCTAGATCACTGCGCTGATATTAAGATTATTGTATCTCCCCTTATGAATATTGTTCCTAGCTTTCTCTTGACTTCTCCGTCAACTCTCTCTTCAGCTTCTTCAAGAACAATATTTATGTGTATGTCAAAAGCCTTCAGCTTTCCGACAAGCTGCTTGTTGTTTTTCAACTCAACGATTACTCTTTGGTTCCTTGCTTTGTTCAATGCATCTAACGGTCTTGCTGCTTCCATAATGAAACACCTCAAATATAAGCTTTGGATTAGACGATTGTTTATAAAACTTGTGCTTATTATTAGAAAAAAGCAAAACTATATATACTGTAATAATTAGTAAATTATTTATATGGTAGTTATAAGGGTCGATACTGCAAAGGATTCCAGGGATGATATAAAAAAAGCAGTTTCTTTTCTCCAGCAGTTCCTTTCTGAAGATGTTTCTGTGAACAGGGATGTATTCAGCAGCCCTGAACCCGAGCCATCTTCTGGAAGCGCATTCAGCCTTTTCGGCCAGGACCCACAGCCGTCTCCTGATCCTGATCCATCTCTCCAGGAAGAGGAGGATAACGATGAAGACCTTGACATAAAACCGATGTTTTATTAATGACTTTGATTTCTCTTTTTCTATGAAGTTCAGGTATTTTGACCACACAGCAGACGCGATGTTTGAGTCTTACGGCAAGACTATGGACGAGGCTTTTGCTAATGCAGGCCTGGCCATGTTCAATATATTGACAGATATAAGCAAGGTTGAGGCTGTGAAGAGCTTTGCCGTTAAGGTGTCTGCTGATACTCTAAAGAAGCTGCTGTTTGATTTTTTTGATGAACTGCTATTTTTATTGGATACAGAGCATATGCTTTTTTCAAGGTTTGATAACCTGAAGATAAAGGGAGAAGAAGGCTCTTATTCATTAGAATGCACTGCTTTCGGCGATCTTGCTTCAAAGTACGAAACTCATGGGGATATCAAGGCACCGACATACAATGAAATGTCTATAAAGAAAACAGAATCCGGCGTGATAATAAGGGCTGTTGTGGATATCTGAGGCTATTCAAACGCATTATCTATTTCTTCGTCTTCATCTTCGCTTTTCTCGTAGGCTTCTTCGTAGCCCTTGAGGAAAGCCTCTTCCTCGGGAGACAGCTCATCATCGTCCAGCATCTCTTCAGCTGATTCCTCTATGGAATCGTCGTACACATCATCATCGTATTCGTCTGACATAAGAATCGAGGATGATAGTGCTTTTTTTTAAATTTTTTGGTTTAAGTGTAATATGAGAAGAAAATTTACCTGAGCACAGGCACGAACAACAGCCCTATTTTCAGGGACTGGCTGCTTGGTTGGTTTGCCAGCAGGTGATTTGGTTCTTTTTTCTGTTTTATTCAACCTACAGGTTTATAACTATTTTACCCACCTGGATACTGGAGCATACACATGTTTATATGTCAGAAATACCTCTCAGTTATTGATTAGATTCTTTGTTGAAATAGAATTTTATAGTCGAGGTATTTCTGAGCATGATCAAAATATGAGTGACCTAAGGAAAAAATAGAGTCACTCGTTTTTGACATACATTAACTTAAAAGTTGATTCTTTTTCAATTAATCAGTGATTATGACAATATAGACAACAACTGCAATCCTGATGATGATGATGTTGGATGCGCAGGCTGCAGGCCCTCTGAAACAAAACAATGCGGACAGACACTATTTAGCTGGCTTAATA
>JAFGSP010000155.1 GCA_016934775.1 Candidatus Woesearchaeota archaeon
CCAACTGAATGAAGATGCTCTTCTGAAAAAACATTTAAGAAGATAGACCTATTATATATACACAATTTACTAACTATAACATGAGATTGCAATCATTTCTTATGCTGGCAATATGCATCCTTTTGGCAGGCTGCTCGAGCATCACTACCCATCCAAGTATCAAAGAAGACAGCGTCATAAGCGCAGCAGACCTCTGGGAGAACAGGGACGCTGCTTTGGGGAAGACATTGAGGATTCAGGGAATGCTGACAACAAAGGATAAGGATTGTATCAGGGACAATAATCCTAGCATTGAATGGAAACAGTGCTCCATGGGGATTGGATTTGAGGCATCTGAGGGCGTCATAATCCCAATTCAGAATCTTGGGTGCTATGTATGGGAAAACACAGGTTCATATACTTGTGCATTCGACACTTCAGTTGAGCAGACCATTAGGGGGCAATTGGTGAAAAAGGGTTCATCTTATCTCATCAGTCCTAAGCCGGAACAAGGCATAAATAATGAGACCTACAGGCTGCATGTTGCAGAGGCTCTCCTGGACCCTAAACAACGAGTCAGCCAGATATATTCCCCAAAATTATGCAAAGTTGTCAGCGGCTGGGAACTGACATATCCAGAAGACGAGAAAAACAGATATGAAGCGGAGCTCTTCTGTGAATATTATCCGTATTCCTGCATCGTAAAAATCGAATCAGAGGGTTTCATAACTGATGATTATTGTATGACAAATTCTTGAGAAAGAATCAAATCTTATTCTTTCCTGTCCTTATACAACAACCGGACAGCATACTTGATGACATCAGTCCTTGAGGTGAAGTCCCCTTTTGAATCTGCAATCATCTCATCTATCTTCGATGTCAATCCTTCAGGTATCTTTATTGTATCATATTTTGTATCTGCTACTAAGTACTGTCCAAAGTCAGATTCTTTTTTCCCAAAGGCAAAAATATATAAAGGAGTATATGTCTATTTATTCTGAAGATGGTGGGGAAGTTAGTCGGAAAAAATGAGGAATCTACTTCGAAGTCTCTTCCTGAGCCTCCGAAATTCAACCTTGAGGACTTGCCTGAGCCGCCAAAGCTTGAGCTGGCGCCTTCAAAAGAGTCTGCGGTTGATGTTCCTGAGATACATGAGAAAGAGATTGATGTGCCGGGGCCTTCTGCAAACACTGATGCAGGAATCATACCTCCTCCGCCTATTTCTAAGAAACAAGAGAAAGAGCCTGAACTAAAGACAGAGGCAAAAGAAGAAAAAAAGACAGAACTTGTCAAGGATCTAAAAGATGAGCCTGATCTTATGAAAAACCTGCCTGAGCCGCCTCAGCTTCAGCAGCAGAAAAAAGGAGGATTTTTCTCAAGATTTTTCGGGAAAAAGCAGAAAGAGGAAAAAATTGATCTTCTTGGAAACGCTGACATGCCCAAGGCTGACATGGATGATACTGCAATAAAACAGGAGGAGACAGAGGAAAAGGCTTCTGACCAGGATACTTTTGGTGATGAGCAGTTCGCTCCGCCAAACATGATCCCTAAAGGAGGCTCTGCAAAACTTCCGCCGATTGCAACTAATATGCCTTCTCCTCTTTTGAAGCATGAAGCAAAAAAAGAAGATGGTTTTGACCTTAAGTTCAAACAAGAAGAAGCAGAAGCTGAAAAATTTTTGGAAAAAGAAGAACTGGAAGAAGCAGAAGACTTCAGGCTGAAAGAAGAAGAGCAGGAAGCTGAGCATTTCATAGAAAAGGAAGAGATGCAGGAAGCAGAGGACTTCAGGCTGAAAGAAGAGGAGGAAGAAGCTGAAGAATTCATTGTGAGTGAGAAAAAGACACCATTGTCAAAAGTCATAGGAGTAGGGCCGGCCAGGGAAAAGAAACTGAATAAAGCAGGGATAAAAACAGCTGAGCACCTTGCGAAGCATAAGCCTGAGCATGTCGCAAAAAAAGCAAAAATCCCTAAGAAACATGCCCGGAAAATAATATCGCACGCAAAGAAGATAACTAAAATCAAAGATAAACTGAAGAATACAAAGAAACAAGCAAAAAAAGGCATTTCGGATATTGTGAAACAACTGGAAGAAGAAAGAAAAACAATAGAAAAGCTGGAAAATGAATCTGCAGTCAGTGAAGATAAAATAATCGAGCTTGAGGGCCACCAGGATATGATCGATGTGCTTAAGGAGCTTGAGAAAAAAAGATCCGAACTTGAAAAGCAGGAACGGAAACTGTCTGAGAAAGAAATGAAGCTGTCAAAGCATGATGAGACATACAAGCGGGACATGGACCATATCGAGAAGCTCAAGAGAAGGCTTGACCATGATATACGGGAAAGGACACAGTATCTCATAAACCTTGAAAAGGAATATTTCCAGAAAGCCCAGAACCTGGCAAGGAAACAAAGTGAAGTCGATGTCAAGGAAAAAGGCATGCTTGAAAGAGAGAACTATCTTAAAGAGAAAGAGGTTCAAGTCAAAAAAAGGCTGAACGAAGCAGAGGACAGGGCAATCACGATAGAAACGAAAGAAAAGAAATTCGAAAAGATTATGCGCGACCTGGAAAAGCAGGACCAGGAACTGAGGGAAAAGGAAGATAACCTGATGAAGAGAGAAGCTGAATATCTCTCTAAGCTTGATGCGCTGGAAACTCATGAGAAGTCTATTTTAAAGAACCTGGAAGAAAGGAGAAAACACCTTGAGCAGAAAGAAAAAGAGATTGAGATAAGGGAAAGGAAGCTCCACAAGAAGCAGAGGAACGTGGACAAGAAGAGCGTTGCTGTGGAATATGCAGAAGACATCCTTGAAGAGCAGAAGACAAAGCTTATTGATGATGAGTTTGAGCAGTATCTTCATGACCAGTTGGGAATGCTGAAGACCTCAGGGATATCGATGAAAGATATCAGCCTTACAAAGAACCTCAGGCTTCCTGAATCAACTCCCCACAGGGAAACAGTGTATCAGCTAATTGACACATGCAAAGAGCTTGTGAGGAACAGGAAAGTAGCTGAAGCAAAAGTGTTCTACAACCAGGTCAGAGAAAAATATTACAACACTAGCTTCCACACCCAGAAAGAAAAAGAAGCCGTGCATAACATGATCAGGTCACTGTATGACGAGATCAACCTGGCTGCTATAGGAACTAACAGGTAATCTTATTTTTTTCTATCTTAAACTTCACATCAAGAAATTTCTCTATCACATACATGTTTGTCTTGCAGTGGTCTGTGATTTCAGAAACATCAATGCTGCCGCCAGACAACGCTAAAAAAGGCAATATCTGGTCTGCCAGGTATTTGTCTACTGGTTTCCCTGACTCAATCTGTTTCTTGAGCCTCAATGCTGCTTCCTCTCCTACTTTCTCTGACTTTTTTCCTTTCTCTCCAAGAGAATCTGCTCCCATAACAATAGGGTTGATAAAATCAATCTCATCTCCTTTTGAAAAGATGGCCCATAAGGTTATACCAGAACCAATGGACAAGGCATCTACATACTCAATATTTATCTTCACAGGAGCCAAGCTGCTCAAAAGGTATTTAGCGGTCTTTGCCTGCCTCTCAGCCACATTTGCCTTCATAAGGTCTTTTGAGGCATGGGAAACTCCTTTTATAACCAGGAGTTTGCCTTGGCTATCAAGACCTATAGAAGTATCTTCCTGTAGTGAAGCCATAAAATCATCAAATGTCTTGAAACTGCTGATTAAGTACTTAGGCTCAATCTTCAGCACAAGCCTTCCGTTGCCTTTTGGATAATAGCCTCTTCTCTCAATGCTCGCCTCGATGTCCGCATATTTTTTTAGATGAGGCAGCAACACATTGACAAAATAATCAACAGGCATGCTGTGCTGCACATCAGTGCCGCCTGTTATCTTCAGGATAAGCTTCTTATCTGAAAACATAACAACCGGAAGCACAGCCTGCAACAGCAAAGTTATTGAGCCTGCAGTCCCTATATCAATGTTCAGATTGTGAAACCCCAGCTTTCCTGGATGATACTCTAGTTCCATGCTGCCAAGATACCTTCCGGGCACTTTTGCATCACACAACTGCTGCAGCGCATTGACAGCATTAAGGTGCTGTGCCTTAAGTCCTGGTTTTGCTCTGCCTTTTCTGATATCAGTGACTTTGAACGGCTTTCCAGTAAGTGTAGATAGTGCAAGGGCAGTCCTGACTATCTGGCCGCCGCCTTCTAAGTAAGAGCCGTCTATTGAGATCATATAAAAAAGGAAGAGAGTGGTTTTATTAAATATTTGGGATGCTTGTGTCTTGACTTATATAACAAGTGTTATCAAAAATTATACAAAAAATTTATAAATTTGTTATAACTTTATTATAATAAAATGAGCCCCAGTAATCCTATGTGGGTTGCTGGATGATTTTTCTTGAAAAATATTATAAACTATTTGTTTTTTTACTAAATTATGAATAAGACATTGGTTTTTATTGATGCTGGTTTTCTATCAAAACTGAGCAAGCATTTTAGAAAAGGATAATATCTTAAGTTCGATATTATAAAGTTCTCGAAGAATATATCAAAAAAAGAGAATCTTTTATGCGAGCATATTTTCTATTATACTGCTCCTCCATTCCAAAGTAATCCTCCTAAAGAGGATGAAAAAAAGAGAAAACAGAATTATGATAGATTTGTTGCCAGACTTACAAAAAATAAAATAATAACTGTCGAAGAAGGAAGAGTGCAGAAGATTAATGGGGAATATCATCAAAAAGGAGTTGATACTTTACTAACAATGGGCTTATCAAGTTTCAAGATTGATTATCCATCTATTAATTCAATAATTCTTATTGCATGTGATAGTGATTTTGTGCCAATAATTGAAAAGCTAAAATCAAGAGGGATAAATGTAATCTTATACATTTTCCAGGAGAAAAAAAGAAATTCAATTTTTTCGACATCAAACCATTTGCTCAATTCCAGTTCAAAACATGTAGAACTGACTGAAGAAGATTTTAATAGTGCAAAATAGGACTAATTTTACTTTTATTCTTCAATAATTACAAATTTATAGAAATTTGTAAACACAAGAAAATTCAGAGATTTTTCTGTTCCCAAAAAATAATTTTTTGTGGCTCGAAAATTACTTATACTCCTCAATGAACTTCCTCATCCTGTTGACATAGGCCTCTGCTTCCTTATAGTACTTCTCATAATCAGAGCCCCTGATCTCCTGGATCTCTTTGTATTCTATCTTCTTGCTGAGGTCGTAGAATTTCTTTGCTGTATCAGAAAATCTTTTCTCTATCAGCCCGGGATTTATGAGCTTTTCCTTGACCATCTCAGAGACGTGGCTCGGGCTTGGCGGCACCTGGTTTATCTTCATAAGAGCTGCGTGGCTCGCATCAATGACTGCCCAGTACAGGTCAACAACAGCAGAGACCATCCTGAACCTTGAATTCTGCAAAGTCTGCGGAGCCTTATAATAATAGGTCCATACTGCTTCCTGCGAAGGCCTGATCCTGCCCTGGTAAAGCAGTAATTGAAGAGGCCTGAAAAACTCCCTGTCAACTATGGGCACACCGTCTCTAAGTATATTTATAGCGATTGGATCGCCTTCCCTGGCAAACTCCCAGAATGAAGTGTACTTGAAGGTAGTAATGTGAAGCCTCTTGGAAATCTTTGCCACGAGGTTCTGCACTATTATCCTGTATGTCTGCACAAACTCTTTTGTCAGGTATATCGATATGTCATCAAGGATAACAAGGATATCTATATCATGGGCAGGCCTCTTCTTCCTGGCCTTGCTGCCGAAAAGCACAATGCCCTTGACAAACTGCCCTACTTCTTTTGTCAGATCTGCTGAAAACTGGTATGCATAATCAAGGTCATCCTTCGGGTAATTATGCTTGTTTTTCTCATGCTCTTTTTTCTTGATTTCAGCTTCCATCAGTCTTACCTTTGTTTGCAGAGTTTATTAATTTTTTGGAAATGATTTTCTGGGTTTTTTTATTTTTTAATTAAGTTAGTTCCATATTTGTTTTTCTATTCCATGCCCAAACCTGTATAAAATGGCGCGCCCTTGAACTCTTCGCTCGGAGCATATTCTCCGACTATATACCTCGGACCTTCAGTCCTTCCGAAATAGGACCTGTAAAAATTATTCCAGCCAGCCCTTGACTGTCCTATGCTGGGGTCTGTCCACGAATCAGGCGTAAACCCGGGGACATGGATACCGTAAACAGGGCTGTCAAAATGCATCCAGGTATCAGGAAGGCTTGTCAGAGGGTTGAAAGAGCCTGACTCCACGATAAATTCCTTGAGCCCTGCCTCCTTTGCCTGCTTGACAAAATCTTTTATAGGAGCATTCCCGTCGCCTGCTGTAAGGTGCTCATCATGAAAACCAAAGTTATCGCTAATGTGGATATGGCCTACAATGCCATCATCAACAAGCTTTTTCGTCTTCTTGAGCAGCCATTCATTAAATCTCTTGTCCCTTGACTCCTGCGATTCGCCTTCTTTGCTCTTGAAATACTTCCTCCATATGTTAGCATGGCCTATGTCAAGAGTTGCCCTGATTGTAGTTTTGGCTATCTCATCAGCCTCTTTCTCTGATTTCCCGTAGGTTGACATCAGCTTCTTTGCCATGCTCTTTCTTCCCTCAACCACAATCCTCCTTAGCTCATCCGGATGGCTGCCGTATGTCTCAGGAAAAAGGTTTTCAGGGGCAAGATAAAGGTCATGCTTCAGCTTCATCCTTCCGCCTTCGCCCTGGCCTTCTTTTTTTGCCTTCTCGCTCATCTGCCAAGTATAAACGCCAAGCTCACCCATTGATTTCGCTGATTCTTCTACAGCGAAGTCATGCGCAAGCTTTGTCCTCCTGACCATCTCCAGCTGCTCGCGGGCCTGCCTTCTACCTGAAACCGCAAGCTCTCTTGCATAGGATATATGCCTGTCAATATCCCTCAAAACACCAGTCAGGTATTCAACAGGGTCCTGCTTATCACTGGGAATCATACCATGATAATCATAATGTCTTGGAATGCTGGGCTTCTCGCGCTCAAATTTCCACCAGTCTTTTTCAGGAACTTTCTCTTTCAGTTCTTTGTAGAATTCAAGCGCTTTCAGTATCTTTTCCCTGTTCTCAATACTCTTCCTGTATTCATCCTCCTGCCCCTTACCAAAATAAAGGCTGTACTGCACCTGTAACATAATTTGCTTCTGGTAAAAATCACGGACTATCTCTTCTTCATTCGGATCTCTGCCAAGTTTTTCCTCATATTCCTTAATCCTTCTCTGTTTCCATTCCTTAAAATTTATGACCTCTGTCTGGATGTTTCCTTCATCATCATACTCATACACAGGGATTTTTCCTTTATCAAGATCGTCATACTCCTTCAGCAGGTCATCCTGGACATCCTTGCCATTCTCATCCTTGAGATATATCGGCTTGCCATTCTTGAGCTTGATTTTTGGCACAACAATCCGATCATTCTCCCTCAACGGTCCCACGAGCCTCTTTGTGACAGGGTCTGCCAGGAAATGCATCTCTCTTATTTCTTCCTCAGGAAACATCTCGAACTCAACATCACCCTCTTTGAAGCGTGATATCATTGACCTGGGAGCCTCGCCTGTGTGAAACACGATAGCTCCGCCTGTTGTGGCTTCTGAGGCAAAATGCACTGCCCTCTTTATCTCATCTATTGCCTCTTTCCTCTGCCTGTCATCAAACATATTCTGCCTCATGTCCAGGCCGGAGAGGCCGGTGACACCGACTGTGGCGTGCGTTGTGGTCTCGACCTCGTTGAACTCAGCAAGCTCTCTCATATCCATCCTGTCCCTTCTTCCGAAAGTCCCGGGAGTAGCCTGCTCTTTCCTGCCTTTCCCTGCCCCGAAAAAAGCAAACTCTATCTTGCTCGCGCCATGAAATATCCTGGCCTTAAGGGCCTGTGTCTGATGCTCAAAAGGGTTAGTCGTAGTTCCCCATTCATCAATCCCAACATCAGCTGCCCTGTCTACCTCTTTGATCTCTGAGCTGCTCTGCCCAAGTTCCCTGTCCATAGATGAATAGTATTCGTTCATAGGGTACAACAAATTTTTTTATATTAAATTAAGTGAGAACTACGTTCTCACACTCTCCTTGTCATCCAACCCTAATGGGGTTGGTGCGGAGATCTTAGGGTTTTCCGAACATTCGTTAGGTTAGGGGGATTCTTCCCCTAACCGCTTAATTAATAAAATTAATTTGTGTATTTTCCTTTTAGTCAAGCCAGTAGAGATTCCCTCCTGGCCCCATCTTATACCTTATCCAGCCCTCGTAGCACGCATGCTCTGCAAAATGATGGGCAGATATCTCCACTTTTTTTTCATCAAATATGTCGCCTGCCTTTTTCTTTTTTGGCTTTTCCTGTTTGGCTTTTCCAGCAGGTTTCGGGCCTCCGCTGAATGCTTTGCCAATTTCCCCGAATCCCTTGAAGACCTCCATGAAAGGCTCAAGTATGCTGGGATAGCTTGGCTGCTGCTCTTCATCGCTTTGCCTGACCTCGTCTCCGGGGAACATCATCGTAGGGTCTGCCTCTTTAAGATATCTCTTCAGGTCGTCCCCAAGAGCATGCATAGCATCTTCTATTGACTTATCAATAGAGCCCATCAGCTCAAGTTCATCATCCTGCCTGTATTTTTTGTAGTTGTCTATCTTATCTTTCTCCCATGCATAAGCCCTAAGGGTAATATCTGCCATCCCTGTATATATCGGGCCTTTGTGCTGGTATTCATAGCTGTGGAACGCCAGCTCAGGCTTGACCCTGAAAAATATGTGCAATGATATAACAGCAGTGCTGCTCCCTGATTTTCCGCCTTTGCCGAAATCATCCCTGATGAACAGTGTCTCAAGCTCTATTATCTGGGTCTCGAATGCTTTGATTATGTTCGGATTATCCATGTTCTTCTCATAGAGCTGGAGCCTCCTGACATTCCTAAGATAAGGCTTTACCCATGAGATATATAGCCTGATGACATCATAGTGCTGCCTCAGGTAATTTATCTCAAACCTCCTCCTTGTCAAGAGCTCTCCTTTTGTCCTCTGCTTCCATTCATAATAAAGCCTCAGCTTTCTCTTGAGGACTTCCCTGACTTTTGCATTGAATTTCAGCTTATCGACTGTGGTCTCGATGTTGTTCTTTGTTGTCTTGATCCTGAAAAAAAGGTCCGGAAGAATAGAAAAGCCCATTGTGTTTGCAAGGCCGTATACCGATCCGGGGTTCTTGGTGCCGCCTTCCACCTGATCTATCCAGAGCCCCTTAAGCACTATCTCTGAACTCAGTGAATTCTCTTTTTTCCCCTGTTTGTCTCCGTCGCTGTCATAATAGTACTGGAGCCTCTCATCTATTATCCTGAGCTCTCTCACAATCTGGAAAAGCCCTTTTATCATCTCGCTTATCCCCTTAAGATATTGCGATGCCTGGCCCTGCTGCGCTCCCAGCCTTGTCTGGAGATTGCCGAAAATGCTTGAAGAAACGCTCGGAGACATGGTGTCAAGCACTTTCTCTACTTTCTCAAACCCCCAAGTCTCGTTAAAATACCTCAAGAACCAATAATAAGTCTGCTCTATATTGAAATTAGGATATTCCAGGACCAGCCTGAATCTCCTTGCAGGCTTCGGGAATTCAGTAGGCACTATGCGGTGCTGGAATTTCTCAAAAGATTCCTGGTCATTGAAGCCGTATTTGACAAGCCTGGCTTCTATTGGATCTTTGTGCTTCTTTCCAAGCTTCTGGTCAAGCTCGTGCTCAAGCTGGTGAATCTCAGTGCTCAGCTCTCCAACACTCTTCTCTTTCTCAACTTTCTTTTTTAGGAAGGGTAGTGAAATTGCCATTTTCGCAGTTCAATATACTTTAATCTATACTAACATAGAACTATACATATTATGTGTATAAATACTTTTCGCTTATTTGCTGAGACGGCATTTTATTTCTATATTGAAAAAAATTAATCTGATGAACATAATCCAGCTACAGGGTAGTGTGAATGAAGGTGCATATCCAAAAATATAAATATACTCAGTGATTAGCAATGAGGATATGAATCCTGATGACATTATCAACAAGCTCCATCCGCTTGAGAGGAAAGTCCTTCCTCATCTCGAGAAAAAGATTTCTTTTGATGATCTGGTAAAAAAATCAGGCATGAAAGATATTGAGGTTATGAGGGCAGTGCAGTGGCTCGAGAATAAGGATATCTTGAAGGTTGATTCTGAGGAAAAGGAATTCATCGAGCTTGACAGTAACGGACTGCTCTACAGGAAGGAAGGCATGCCTGAGAAAAGATTTCTCAAAGCGATAAAAGATAAGCCGCTTTCTTTAGGCGGACTGGAAAAAAAATCAGGGCTTGACAGGAATGAAGTGAGTATTTCTCTCGGGATGCTGAAGAGACATGGCGCAATAGACATTAAAAAAGAAAAAGAGCTTGTGGTCTCAATAACCGGAAAGGGAAAAGAACTATTGAAGAAAGATTCATTAGAAGAACAATTTCTCAAGAAAAACTTTCCTGTGGAATTCAGCTGCCTTGAACCGCAGGAAAAACACGCTGCCCTGGAGCTTCTGAAAAGAAAACAGATCCTAAAAAAAGACAAGAAGACATTTAGAGAAATATCATTGACAGAGCTTGGAGAGAAAGTATCAAAGTCAAAGATATCCGGAAAAGAGGTTGTAGACAAGATAACACCTAAGATGCTCAAGGCAAAATCCTGGAAGAAAAAAGGCTTCAGGGCATTTGACGTCGAGATCAATGTGCCGTCGATAAGCGGCGGGAAGAGGCATTTCACAAACCAGGTTGTAGAGTACGTGAAGCAGATCTGGCTTGAGCTAGGATTTACTGAGATGACTGGTAACATGGTCCACACTGGATTCTGGGACCTGGATGCATTGTTCGTGCCTCAGGACCATCCTGCCAGGGAGATGCAGGACACATTCTATCTCAAAGAGCCGAAAAAAGGCTCTATAAAGGACAAAGAGCTATTGAAGAGGATAAAACAGACCCATGAGAACGGATGGACTACAGGAAGCATGGGCTGGAGATACAATTATAGCGAAGAGACAGCAAAAGAGAACATGCTAAGGACGCACAATACAGTCCTTAGCGCTGAGACATTATATAAATTAAAAAAGCAGGACTTGCCTGCAAAATTCTTTGCTGTAGGAAAATGCTTCAGGAACGAGACGCTGGACTGGAAGCACTTATTTGAGTTTTACCAGGTGGAAGGGATTGTAGTTGATCCTGATGTTAATTTCAAGAACCTGATTGGATACCTCAGGAACTTTTTCAGAAAGATGGGCTTCCCTAATGTCAGGATAAGGCCGGGGCATTTCCCGTACACTGAGCCCTCTGCTGAAGTAGATGTATGGCACCCTGTGAAAAAGCAATGGGTCGAGATTGGAGGAAGCGGAATATTCCGGCCTGAAGTGTCCAAGCCGTTGATGGGTTTTGAGTGCCCTGTAGCAGCCTGGGGCCTCGGACTTGGCAGGCTGATAATGGACTACTGGGACATCCATGATTTAAGGCAGTATTACAAGAATGACCTTAAACAGTTAAGAGAAATGAAGGTGTGGCTCAAATGAGCAGGATATGCCCAAAATGCAAAAGCAAAGATATCAGTCCGGATCTATCAGCACAGTCTTATGCAAGAGGCTCAATATTTAACCAGTTTAAATGCAATGCCTGCGGATATACAGGAGAATTTTTCCCAGAGGTAGAAGAATAAGATGCCGACAGTAACACTAAACAGGAAAACAGTAGAGAAATTGGTAGGAAAGAAACTGCCTGAAGACAAGCTGAAAGACAGGATCAGCATGCTCGGTACTGATCTGGAAGAAGTCACAGACGAAGAGATAATTGTTGAGATATTCCCCAACCGGCCGGACCTGTTAAGCGAACAAGGCTTTGGCAGAGCTTTAAGTTCTTTTATCGGATTAAATACAGGGCTCAGGAATTATCATGTGAAAAAAACAGGCGCAAAAGTTTTTGTAGACAAAGGCATGGAAAACGTGAGGCCTTATACTGTATGCGCCATAATAAAAAACCTAAAGCTTGATGACGAGAAGATAAGGGAGATAATACAGATACAGGAGAAACTGCATGTGACATTCTGCAGAAAAAGGAAAAAAGCAGCCATCGGGATTTACCCCTTAGAAAAGATTAAGCTTCCTATTTATTTTACTTCAAAAAAGCCGGAAGAAATAATATTCAGGCCGTTAGAGTGGAAAAAAGAGATCAATGCTAAAGAGATACTTGAGCAGCACCCGACAGGAATAAAGTACAAAGACCTTGTCAAAGGACTGAAGAGATATGCTATATTCCATGATGCTGATGAAAACATACTTAGCTTCACGCCTATAATAAATTCGCACATGACAGGGAAAATAAATGATAAAACCAAAGAAGCATTCTTAGAAGTAAGCGGCTTTGACCTGCATACTGCGAATTATGTCCTTAACATCATGGTCACTGCTCTTGCTGATATGGGCGCTGACATATACAGCATGGAAGTTGTCTATCCTGACAGGACGCTAACCACTCCGGACCTTTCTCCGAGAAAGATGAAAGTTGATTACAAGTACATCAACAAATGGCTTGGCCTTGACCTGAGTGAAAAAGAGTTCAAAAAATACCTGGAGATGATGGGTTTCGGATATGAGGACAAACATGCGCTGATTCCAGCATACAGGCCTGATGTCATCCATCCTGTTGATCTGGGCGAGGATGTCGCGATTGCCTACGGCTATGAGAACTTTGAGCCTGTTCTGCCTGAAAAAGCAACAACAGGAAAAGAAAATGATTTTGAAAAGTTCAGGAAACAGGTATCTAAGATCCTTGCCGGGCTGAATATGCTGGAGTTGAGCTCATACCACCTTGCTAATAAGGATACGCAGTTCAAGAGGATGAGCTTCGAAGAAGGCAGCCATGTTGAGATTGCCAACTCTGTCTCTGAGGAATACAACATAATGAGGTGGTGGATGCTTCCCCAGTTGATGCAGGTTCTTCAGGAAAACACTCACAACGAATACCCGCAGAACATCTTTGAGTCAGGTGTTGTTTTCAAGCTGGACGACAAAGAAGAGACTGGCGTAAAAGAATTCACCAGGTTGGCTGCTGCTCTCTGCGGAAATGACGCAGACTACACTAAGATAAGGCAGATCCTTGACTACCTTCTAAGGTCAATCGGCCTGGAATACGAGATAAAAGAGACAGAGCATCCATCTTTCATAGGCGGAAGAGTAGGAAGGGTCTATGTAAAAGGCAAGGCAGTAGCCTACATCGGCGAAATACATCCGTTTGTTCTTGAGAATTTCGCAGTGGAGATGCCTGTGGCTGCTTTTGAATTGAATTTGAGCGAAGTGTTTTCACTGTTAAGTGAATAAAATAGAAAAATTTATATATGATTCTCTTATCATTATATAAATGAATGAAAAAGCAGTGGAGCTTTTTGACCCTGATTGTCTTGATTCTCTGATAAGACAGATAATGGATAATCTTGGCCCTGTCAAATTATCTGAGTTTAATATTCAGCCTTATGAGGTACCAGAAGACTATATTGTTAAAGACATAAAAGTTGAGCTTTCTGTTTTTGAGAGGCAGATAAGAGCTGCTATTGAGCCTGTTACACAAAAAGCTGAAGACATGGGCTATTCCGGAAACCTGTTCACTGCTCTGTATGAAGCAGTTCTTAACGCCTTCCAGCATGGAAACAAAAGCGATGAAAATAAAAAAATAATTCTTGCTTATAAAATTACAGACCAGTCAGCAGAATTCGCAATTATGGATGAAGGAGGGATAATTGATCCTCTGTTTATCGGGTACATACTGAGATTTAGGGGAAACAAACACCTAAATAGCTTCGTCAGCTTCTATGATTTCGGGAATAGAGAAAAACCTCAGTCTAATAATGGTTCTGGAACACACTTCATTCACATTTATGCTGATAGTGTTAAATACTATAAATCTCCTGCAGGCGGCACAGTCGTTCACCTTACAGCAACCAAAGAAGCACAATAAATCTACCCGATATAACTGACATCCCTGTTATTTTTTCTCTTGCTTACTTTCCCGAGCTCTTCAGAAAGCTTCATCTTTGATTCCAGCTCATCTATCTCTTTCTCAAGGTTCTTAAAATCTACTTTAAGGTCAAGCTTCTTATCTAACACTTTAAGCAGCTCTCTTGACCCTTTAAGCCCGAGATACATCGGATGCCCCAGAGTCTCAGCAAGAAGAGACACAGCAGGAATGCTCCTTTTCCCTGAAAGCCCAAGCAACAGTCCTGAAACACCTATGATCGGGCCTACAACTCCATAAATCTTAGTGCTGACTTTTGCTGCCTTATACTTCTTTACTATCTCTTTATCATTCCCTGTCGCATACACCTTAGGAAGCTTTGGCACGCTGCCCAACCCAATACCTCCCAAAGTAATGATCTCTTTGCAGTTGTTATCCTGAAAAAAGTCAAGCAGGGCATCGCAGAAACTATATGTTCCAGACTCATCGATAGGCTGCGTGTCCCCTGTCAGGACAAGAAGATTTTTTGATTTGATATAATAAAGCTCTATTTTTGGGAGGCCTATAAGATTATCCTCTTTCACAAACACAGAATGCGGCATGTGGTATGAGAAAAACTCGCAGACCTTAACAGCCTTCAGCTCATCAATAAGGAAATCAACGACAATCTTCCCTACATTGCCTATCCCCGGAAGACCGGCAATCAGCACAGCATCCTTAAAATCCTGTTTTTTCCCTGCATATTCTATTTTCCATTCCATGAATCTGACGAATCTCTGATTCTTTAAAAAAGTTGTGTAAAACAAAAAAAAGAATAGATGTTGCGTCGAGAAAAATAATAATTTATTAGCCACATATATTTTCCTGTACCAAAAAATATATAAATACCAAATTTACTTATCTAGTTAAACACAAAGACTAGGGGTTTTTTATCTTGAGGTGAAACGGATTTTCCGTTCCCCTCAGATTTCTAAGATGGCAAAAAGAGAGAACATCATTCCTTTTGAGCCAGTCGGCAGGCTTATCCAGGATTCAGGAGCAGAGCGTGTATCCCAGGATGCAAAAGCGGCCATGGCTGACTTTCTTACTGAATATGCTCTGAAGATAGGAGAGCTGGCTGTAAAGTATGCCAGGCATGCCGGCAGGAACACTGTCACCGAAAAGGACATCAGGCTGGCTGAAAAGAATTTTTATTAGGTCTTGGACAGCCCCTCTTTTCAGATAAGATTTATAAATCATTCCCCTTTTCTAAACTTCAGCTAAGGAGGTAATAATCATGTCTGAAACAACATCAAAATTTATAAAGATAAGATGCCCGAAATGCAAGAACGAGCAGATTGTGTTTGGCAAAGCTGCCAGGACAATCAACTGCCTTGTCTGCGGAAAAGTGGTCGCAGAGCCTACAGGAGGCAAGATAAAGGTAAAGGCAAGGATACTGGAGGTCCTTGAATAATGTATTACAGGAAAACAGGATTGCCTGAAGAGTCAGACCTGGTGATGTGCACAGTAACTAAAATCCAGTATAGTTCTGTATTTGTCACTATTGATGATTACAACACTTCAGGGATGATCCATATCTCTGAGATAGCCGCCGGCCGTATAAGGAATATAAGGGATTATGTAAAAGAAGGCAAGAAGATTGTCTGCAAAGTCCTCAGGGTGCATGAGGAGAGAGGCCATGTCGATCTTTCTCTCAGAAGAGTAGGTGAAGGCCAGAGGCGCAACAAGGTCAATGAGATAAAGCTTGAGCAGAACGCTGAATCGATCATCGAATATGTAGCAAAGCATAATAAAATAGAAGTCAGGAAACTCTATGAACAGGTTTCAAAGAAGCTGCTTGATGAATATGAATATCTGCACCATGCATTCATCGATGTTGTTGAGGGCCACCTTGATCTGTCCAAAGTACTTACGGACAAGAAGATATCATCTCAGATCGAAGAGCTTGTAAAACAGAGATTCAAGCCAAAGGTTGTTGAAGTATCAGGAGAATTGAGTCTCTCCACGTATGACAGTGATGGCATAACTGTCATAAAATCTGCCCTGACAAGCGCTGAAGAGGTGGAGAACGTGCACATAAAATATTTAGGCGGTGGCAAATATAAGATGAATTCCTCAGCTAATGACTATAAAGAAGCAGAACAGAGTCTGAAAGAAGCATCTGCCAAAGCGCTTGCAATTATCCAGAAGCACAATGGAAAAGGAGAGTTCAAGAAAAAAGAAAGCAAGAAATGACTCTTGCTTTGAACCAAGATGAGACATATTCTAAAATGCCGGAAATGCGGAAAATATACTCTTTCTAAGGAATGCGAGTGTTCCGGCAAGGCTATGGAAAACAAGCCGCCAAAATACAGCCCTGAAGACAAATACGGCAGCTACAGGAGAAAAGCCAAAGAAAAGCAGAGAATGACAGAAGAGCTTCTCTGATTAGTCCAGTTATAGCAAAATTTAAAAATCACTTTATAATTGTTCTCATATGGAACTAATAACGATTATTCCTTCTAATAGATTATCATAAAAGATGGCAACAACTAAAAAGAAGTCTAAATTCAAGCTGAAATTAAGAAAAGACGCTTCTCCTTTTGACATAAAAAAATACCTGACATTGAGGAATGCCCTCATTATCCTTATCCTGGTTGTCCTGTATATTGCTTTCCCGAAAACATCCCAGGCAATCATCATGATAATTGTCCTGTTCCCTATCACTGAATTCAGTGTCAGAACCTCCAAGTATATCAAAGATTTCAGTATCGAGATGCTGACTCCTTTCAGCATTTTCCTCGGATACCTTTACGGCTGGAAGTGGGGTGCTTTTTTCGGCGTGGTCCTAGGATTCTACATGTGGGCCCAGGTGAGCATAAAAGTAAAAACATTGATATCCATCTTCCTGTGCGGAGTGGCAGCTTATCTCGGGCAGGTTTCGGCTGTCTGGTTCCCGGGGAATTTTGTGACAGCCTATCTTATTGTGATCACTATAAGGAACCTTCTAGGTTTCATAATGTTCATACCTTTCAACACAATGTTCAACAACATCGCCTACACAATATCAGATGCTTTCTTCAACACATTCCTTATGTCGATAGTGCTGAATGTGCTGTACAGGCTGGTAATGCTGCTGCCTGGGTGAGAAACAATCCATATCAATTATCTTCTATGTCTGTCCATATATTCCTGGACAAGAGGAGGATATTCTTCGTTGAAACAGGCTTTGCATGTATTCCCGCCTATTGTGCGTGCTATGACTTCATCCAGACCTGAAAGAGACAAGTAGTATAACCTATCTGCCCCTATATGTCTTGCTATCTCCGGTATAGACTTCTGATATGCAACGAGTTCTTTTTCTGTGTGGAAATCCATTCCAAAAGGACAGGGCCTGCGTATTGGCGGAGCTGAAACTGCCAGTTTGACACTCGTTGCACCTGCTTCTCTTACTCTATTGATATTTATCTGGCTGGTGATTGACCTCACTATTGAATCATCTGTGAGTACAATTTCTTTGCCTCTGATGAAATCCTCTCTCAGAAGAAGCTTTTTTTTCGCAATAGAGTATCTTTCTCCATAGGTGGGTGCTGTGAATGACCTGCCGCTGTTGAGAGGGTTCTGGTGCCTAAGAAAAGCCTCCAGATAAGGGATACCTGAAGCATCATGCAAGCCAAGGGCTGCATGCTTCCCCGAATCAAGGATAGCCACAATCTCATCCGCTGATAATTCAGCATTCTCCAAAAAGAGCTGTCTTCCCAGTTCCCTTCTGAAATCCATAACATAAACCCCTTCATATGTGCTCATGGGATTTGAGAAATATATAAGCTCAAAAACACACGGCCTGGGAGACTGGTCTGCATACTGAATTGGATTGTATGTACCGTCTATGTTAAACACAATCATCTCGCCAGGATTAATCTCCCTGACTTTTTCTGCTCCTTCTATCTGCAGGAACACATAGTCTTCTGAACTGATGAGATAGCCATCTCCAAGTCTTGCAAAACTCAACGGCCTTATGCCATGAGGATCTTTCATAGCTATGATTTTTTCAGGTGTGATAAACAAGAAAGAATATGCTGCAGGGATAGTTTTTGTCGCCTCAATTATTGCCTCTTCTATTGTATGTGCCCCTGATTCCACAATAAGCTGTACAAAGAGCTCTGAATCACTTGTGGATTGAAAGGCATGCCGAGTTATCATGTCTTTCCTGATATCTGAGGCATTGAAAAAGGTCCCATTATGCGCTATTGCCAGCGGCCCGTATTTTGTATCAAATACCAAAGGCTGGATATTGCTGAATGAATCCGGATCTCCTGCTGTAGCATACCTGTCCTGGCCAATTGCAATTTTTCCTTGAAGCTTCCTGAAATCATACTCATGAAAAACATTTCTTGCTCTTCCGGGTCCCTTATGCTGATATATTTTGCCATCTGTGCTCACAATCCCTGCTGCTTTCTCGCCTCTGTGCTCAAGAGAAGCCATAATCTCAAAAACGTATTCTGAGGCATCTAAAAGATTGACTGCTCCTGCAAGGCCGCATTCTTCATGAAGTAATCTCCTAATATCACGCTCTTGCTCTAAAGTACCTTCAAGAAAAAAGACATCACTATCTCCCATATCCTGCCGCCCCCATAAAAAAGAACATAAAATTGTTATTTATATTGTTTTCCCATAATAAAAAATCCATATTTATTCTATTTTCCCAAACTGTAATTAGGTGC
>JAFGSP010000156.1 GCA_016934775.1 Candidatus Woesearchaeota archaeon
ATGGATGATAAAGAACTAAACGCCAGATTCTACAGGATGTATGAGGAAGAATTTATGTATGTCAGAGATGATATTCTCAGAGTAGCAATCAAAGCTCTTGAGTGCAGCCAGGCAGGGGGGACCTGGGCAACATTCAGCAATGGGTGCGCTGATTTTTGCGGTGATTTTGATGCATGCACTGCAGCTTTAACAGACAGTTGCGACTGCGGACCTAAGTGCTGGAATGGAACAAACTGCATCTGATTCTTGATCCAAACAGAAACATATATAACCCCTTTCCCCCTACAGCTCTCCATGGGGCAGCAGGAAGTCTATGATTTCTTAAAGAGGCATAAAGGCAGGTGGTGGTCTTCAAAGGATATAGCCGCAAGACTAAAGGCATCCCTCGGCTCTGTGACCAACAACCTGACAAAGCTGAGAAAGAGGAACGAGATTTCTTTCAGAATGTCCGAAGAAAAGTCCAGCATGTTCTTGTATAGGATGGAATAAGGCATGAAAATAAACTTTAAAGACAGAAAGACAAAGATAATCGTCCTTGCATTAATCCTGCTTACCTTAAGCTTCCTGCCCTTATTCACGAGCTGCTACTTATCCGGATGCTACAAGGTGAGCTTCTGGCGCATCTTCTTCAGATATGCTTCTATGGTGTTTTTTGGAGTCTTGGCGGATTAGAGATGCTGCACCTATAAAGTTTATATTTCCCTCAACCCATCAACAGCCTTATCTATGACCTTCAGCCTCGAACTGGATTTCCTGTTCCCGCCAAGCTCGTCTATCTTTGCTATTCCTTCAGCTCCCTGTCCAGCTGGATAAAACAAACTAAGCTATAGACCAGCCTAAGCACTACTTCCAGAAGTACGACATAGCTTAAATATTGGAGGATTATATGAAGGAACTGCGGCAGTGCTGTAAACTTCGCCAGGGCTTCTGCCAATGAAAACCTTGTCTGGTCCACTATAAAGACACCCAGCAGGCCGAGCGGGATTATCTTTGCCACGTTTTCAGAAGCCTCCTCATTATAATAAGCTGTTATCCTCGAAGCAGCCATCACTGTCATTGACATCAGCAAGGTCTGGGCAACATCCTGGCCTTTTGAAAGGAACAGGAGAAACGCAGACAATACAAGGAACCAGAAAAAAGAGATAAAAGGGAATATGATAAAATATTTCAGGAAAAAATCAAATCCCACCCTGAGGTTTGTCAAAAAAGTTCCGCCGAGCTCTCCGGGATATTTTATCTTAGGATTAAAAATATCTCTTTTAGATAATGTCCTGTAATAGTGCCAGACAATCATGACATAGATAGCCATGCAAAGTGAGTAGATAGTAAGGTTGGCCAGATTAGCTAAAAAATCTGTCTTGTAGAGCTCAAGAAGAATTTCACCGTATGAAGCAAATGCAGTAATGTCAAAAGCCATACAGCTAAATTTAGAAAAAGGGGTATAAAAATTTTTTTATTTGTGGAGATGGAAAAGCTTCCACAACCCCAGAATGAAGTAGCTGATGCCGATTATCACAATTAGAATCCTGCCATAAATAGACCTGATAAGTGCCTCGAGCAATACTGATGTTCGTGTAAATCCCCAGAACGTGGCTATCACCCCTGAAACAAAGATAGAGACTCCGAAAACAAGCTTAAGTACATTCTCAACACGCTCGGCAAACACATATGCCGGCCTTGCCATTACGCTCATGCCGTAGACTTTTATCTGCTTCAGCTTTTTCTGAGGTTTTTTTTTCTGAAAGATATCTTCATATAAATCATCAAAAAAATCTTCAGCCTCTTCAACCAGCTCGTCCCATGCTTTCTTTATGTATTTCGAAGGGGTTTTTGGCATTTTTTTCAGTTTTTTGATTACTTTTTTCATTTTACAGAAACTCTTTCAGCCCTGTCTGCTTGTCCTTATACTTAAATTCCATTGGTTCTCTCTCCTCTGCAGGAGCATCCCCTAATTGCGGAACTCCGTAAACACCATCATATCCGGGGATAACTTTTATCTCCTGGTTCCTGTTCTTCATTATGAAGTCTGCAAGCTTCTTGCCTACATGCTTCTCAATATCCTCTGCAGGTGTTTTTCTCAGGATATCATACTCGCTGCCCAGTTTTCCAACAAGCTTGTAATATTCACTCCAGACACTCTTGGTCGCGACTGCCTTGCCAGTCACAGTTGATATTAGTTCGGATAGGGGGATCAGCTTCCTGAAAGGCACCGCATTCTCGGGCTTATAACCCATAGGCCTGTCTGCAAGTTCTTCAACACGGTTCTCCACTCCTATTGTAAGAGGCCTGCCGCATCTGGGACACATCTTATTAAGTTTGTTCGACTCGATCGGGCTCAGGCTGATATTGCAGTTCCTGTGCCCATCATAATGGTATTTGCCGTATCCCGGATCAACTTCAATTGTCTCTTTCAGGCCCTCTCTTGTCCTGATGGCTTTTATCACATTATCATATGTCAGCTCCTCCAATTCAAATACTGTAGCCTCCCTGCCAAGCCGCCATGGCCAGTAGCTGTGGCTGTCTGAAAAGCTGACAAGAGAAAAATCATCAAGCTGGGAAAGCCTCCAGTTCATCTCTGGGTCGCTGCTCAGCCCGGTCTCAAGTGCATGGATCTTATTTGCCCTTTCACCAAACGCCTCTTTCACTGTGTCAAACCCTGAATTTGAGCCGAACATGCTGAACCAGGGCGTCCATATGTGGGCAGGGATTATTTCAATTGACTCATCAACACCTTTCATCAGATCAACAAACTCAGGGCAGTTCATTCCGAAGATAGGCCTGCCGTCATAGTCAATCCTGCCATGTTTGAGCAGGACATCAGATACCTGTTCGCAGATCTCAAGGCTCTTTGCCCAGATAACATTATGGACTTTCCTTCCCTTGCCGCCTTGTGAATATATCAGGGAAATTTCAGAAGTAAGCATAAATGGAAATCCTGAGTTTGTTTTAAGTATGCCAGTATCATCCTCCTCAAGATGCTCTTTCAGCTCCTCCTGCCATTTTGGGTGCTGGAAATCACCTGTTCCCATAAGATTGATTCCCTTGAGTTTGGCATATTTTTCAATATTCGGGATAGTAAGTTCCTTAGAGCATGCCCTGCTGTATTTAGAATGCAAATGCAGATCAGATATGAATTCCATCTCAACCCCAAAAAGTTCAAAAAAGACAGATTATTTAAAGATTTTGAAAAAAGAAAAAATAAGCTGAACTATCAGCCGTGCCATTCCATCTCAAATGTCTGGCCGTCTGCCTGGACAACCTGGTATCCGCCGCCTTCCTCATCAAGATAAAGGTCCATTGTAGTTGTCTCTCCTTCTGAAACAATTATGTATTCTACATGGCACAATCCTTCGTACTTCCCGGATGTCATCAGTCCCTTGATGACCATGTTGGCAGAGCCCTCTTCCTCTCCTGTCGCGGTCATCTTCCAGTTGCTCCCTTCTTTGCACCACTCCTCTGAATCTTCTATATTTGATTCTATCTCTACCTTTCCCTCATCGCTTTCAATTGTAACCTTGTTTCCATCTATATCTACATTGGCTCCTGTCTCAGCTTCCATCTTCTTTTCAGCTACAGTCTCTGCAACCTTGACGCAGCTTGTGACTGCAAGCATAACAAGCACCAACATAACAACAAATGCTTTTTTCATTAAATCACCCACCCATCGGAAATTATACTGAAGTATATAAAATTACCCGATGAGCCCACCACAACTTTTATATACTTCCCTGAATCTACATGACACTGGGGAAAATGGGACTAGTAACATTGTTCAGCATTGCAGCAATTGTCATATTTATCGGGTTCCTGGGAGAATGGATCTTTGACAAGACAAACATTCCTGATGTCATATGGCTTATGATTCTAGGAATATTCTTGGGACAGTTTGTGAACATATCAGGGAATGAAGTTTTCCAGCAAATCTCGCCCATATTCACAACTTTTGCATTGATATTCATATTATTTGAAGGAGCGCTGAACATTGATTTAAGGAAACTCATTTCCGGTATAATAGGCGGAAGCAGCCTTTCTTTCCTGAACTTCTTATTATCTCTTATGATTGTGCCTCTGGTGATGCTCTTGCTGGGATGGGGGTTCGGAGAAGGGCTTCTGCTGGGAGCAATAATTGGAGGGGCAAGCTCAGCTGTCATAATCCCTCTCACAAAAAGGCTCAATATTCATTCCAGCACTGCATTAGTGCTTACTTTTGAATCTGCAATCAGCGACGTATTATGCATCGTGGGCGCATTGACTATTGTGAATATGCTGACCCTGAATTCACTGAACCTGGGCACTATAGTGCAGGAGATAGTAATCTCATTCGGCCTGGCGACTTTTGTCGGGATTGTGGGTGGGTTGACATGGTTCAAGGTGCAGAAGGTAATGGACAGGTTCAGCAAGTCATATATGACTACAATTGCAGCACTGATGCTGTTATATGGTTTTGTTGAATTCCTGGGTTCTAACGGAGCCATTGCCTGCCTTTCCTTCGGCATAATTGTCGGAAACTCAAAAAAGATTTTTTCCTTCCTTGAAAACCAGAAAGAGCATGGCATGACACCGTCTGCAAAGTTCTTTTATTCAGAAATATCTTTTTTTGTCAAGACATTCTTCTTTGTCTATATCGGCCTGATAATCGACCTTAGCAATATCGGCCTGATTATCCTTGGATTGCTGCTGACAATATTGCTGTTCCTGACAAGGCCATGGGCTGTCTCTATCAGCAACAGGAAAAAGAGAATCGATGACAAAGACAGGGTTTTCATGGAGATACTTACACCAAAAGGGCTTGCAGCTGCTGTCCTGGCCCAGCTGCCTATGCAGTATGTGACAGATTACCCTGACAAATTCTCTCACGCAAGCCAGTTTTCCACCATAGTCTTAGCAGTGATATTTTTCAGTATCCTCATAAGCACACTGGGAGTTTTCCTTACTGAAAAAGGAAAGTTCAAAGGTGTGAAGAAGATGCTTGATCTGAGGAGATTCAAGAGAAAAGACAGAGATTAGTATGAAATTCAAAAACTTCATTCTTGACCCGTTCCAAGTTGAATCAGTCGAGAGCATAGAAAAAGGCCATTCTGTTGTTGTGAGCGCTGCCACTGGAACAGGAAAGACACTCATAGCGGATTATATTATCGACAAATACCTGAAAAAGAATAAACGAATAATCTACACAGCTCCAATTAAAGCATTATCAGGCCAAAAATACAGGGATTTCAAAAAGGAATACGGGGAAGAGAACATAGGGATTATGACAGGCGACATTGTCATAAATCCAGACGCTCCCATTCTGATAATGACCACTGAGATCTACAGGAACATGCTTCTGGCAAAAGACGAGATAGTGGACTATGTCAAGTACGTAATATTTGACGAGATACACTTCATAAATGACATTGAAAGGGGAACAGTATGGGAAGAATCAATAATCTTTTCTCCTGAGCATATAAGGTTTCTCTGCCTGTCTGCCACTATCCCTAATGCCAGGCAATTTGCAGCCTGGATTGAAGAAATCAAGAAGCATAAAGTGGATGTGGTCAAGTATGATAAAAGGGCAGTGCCTCTCCAGCATCATGTGTATGATCTTGGGCTGGGAATCACCACAATAGACAAAGTGATGCAGGATAGAACATATAAAGAATTCTACAAGGCCTCAAAGAGAAAAAAGAAACAGAAAAAGATGGAAATGCCGGCACCATCCCACATTGATCTTATAAGGCTGATTGAAGACAAGCTGCCCTGCATTGTTTTTGATTTTTCCAGGAAAGACTGTGAGAGAAAAGCAATCGAGCTTGCAAGAAAAAAAGACTTTCTCAACAATAAGCAAAAAAAAGAGATAATCGAATTAGCTAATGAGCTCATATCGGCTGAGTACAGGTCTCTTGAAAGCATCCAGACTCTAAAACAGGTCCTGAGCAGGGGCATTGCGTTCCATCATGCCGGGATCCTCCCAAAAGCAAAGGAGCTTGTTGAGCTGCTTTTTGCAAGAGGAATAATAAAGGTATTGTATGCCACCGAGACATTTGCCGTCGGTATAAACATGCCTGCGAAGACAGTGTGTTTTGCTTCCTTAAGAAAATATGATGGTATCTCTTTCCGCTATATTAATTCAAAAGAATATTTCCAGATGGGCGGCAGGGCAGGAAGAAGGGGTATCGATAAAATAGGATATGTGATATCTATCGTGGACAGGGGATTCACTGACATGAACAAAGTCAAACAGATAAGCACTAAAGACGATATCCCTATCCAATCACAGTTCAAGCTAAGCTACAACACAGTCCTCAATCTCATAAACAACCATAATCCTGAAGAACGTGAAATAATACTGAAGATGAATTTTGACTATTTCCTGAAAAAACAGAAGAGCAACAGGCAGGTCAGGATAATGAGCAGCTACAACAACAAGGTGAAGCAGCTGAAACAGATGGGTTATGTTGTCAATGATTCTTTAACTGAAAAAGGGCTGTTTGCCACAAGGATATATGCAGAAGAGCTTCTGATAACTGAGATATTCTGCTCTGATATGTACAAGAGGTTCAGTGAAGCAGAACTCAATATAATCATTGCCGCTATAATCTATGAGCCCAGGAGAAAGGACCATTTCACGCTTAAAGGCATAAACCAGACATATTCAAAGATAATGAGGATAATCTCTGATAGGAGATACGTGATGGAGAACCTCAACAAGCTTCATGTCAAGAGAATGTGCAGGGTTGTCGGCGACTTTACAGAGGGATGCGAGTTCACAGACCTCCTTGATTTATGCAATCTTGATGAAGGCGACCTCATAAGGCTGTTCAGAAGAATAGTGGATGTCATCAGGCAGATAACACATGCCAGCCAGGATTACGACCTGATAGAAAAGATGCACAAATGCCAGGATAAATTGTACAGGGATGTTGTCAGGTTTGAGTTCTGAAAGGTAGTGAGTTCTTAAGTTTTAGGTTTGAAAAATAAATACCTAACTTTTTTGTATGCTCCCGTTCATCGCTACTAAAGTGCCGGCATCGGGAGCCCTGTTGACTAACTCTGTTGAGTTTCCGTTAGGAATCATAAGACAGGTTCCTCCTATAGACACGTAAGTGCGCGGCAGTGGAGTATTTATTAAAAATTTTAAAAGCTTCTTTTTGGGAACTTGACTTATTCGGTCATTATTTTTTCAACCCAAATTTCATGACAAGCGGCTGCTCCTGGTATTTTCCGTCTATATATGCAAAAGTAGTCATATTAAGGTCAACGTCAAACCTGCAGTCTTTTGAAGAGCAATCATAAGTCCATAAGTAAGCAGAGGTTGATTCATCTATTATTGAATCTATGCACGCCCTGTCTCCCCATGCGCATTCATCCTCGATCCTGTTTGTCTTTTCCCAGAGCTTATCGAACACAGCTATATCAAAAGGATGCTCGACAGTAAATGAAGGATTAAGGTAATAATAGCCAAGAATGTCTCCTTTCATGACGCCTTCGGGTATTGTAGTGTCAGTAGCAGTAATTCCCTCTTCTCCTGTATCTATTGGCTCTACTCCATCAGTCCTTGTCACAAGAGGACACACTCTGTTCTCGTATTCTCCTATTACTCCGCTTGCATATGCAACACCACCCACATCCCTACAACAATATTCTCTGCTGCCTCCACAGGTTCCATAAACATTCAAATCATATAATTCATAACAAGCCAATAACATAGCGTCATCCAGAGTTTTTCCCTGATGCAAATAACCTTTCACACCTGTGTTTGGCCCATCTCCGTAGTCTATGCCACCCATTACTGTACCTTCTCCTCTATTATAAGAGTAGATGATTAGTTTCAGCATATCTCTATTTGATAGACCGAATTGAGACTGAAGAGATCCAAGACTATTCACCTTATTGCTCAAAATAGAAGCTGCCGCCAATATATTATCATGGATCGCTTTTGGTGTATTCTCCTGGAGCCTACAGTCAGGATATTCAGCAGGACAGTCATCAACCTGGCACATACCTCCTACAATTGCCTGGTTACAGCCGTCAACAGGGCCACGACTGCTCTCAACATAGCATTTGGTCATGAAAAGCAAAGGAGTGTATCCTACTGATTTGAGATTCGGGTATTTCTCAAACGCCTCGACCATATAAGTTAAGAAGTAATTTTCATGATTAGGAAATCCAGCATCAGATATGCAATGGCTATAATACCTGTAAGCCTGAGAATCTACTCCTGCTGGTGTATAATCTCCCACTGTAAAATAAGCCATGTTATCATCAACACTGCAGCTCAAGGGTGATTTTGCCATCTGAACTGCATGCCCAGTAATCCCCTCTTTCCCCATAGGATACAACAGCACAAAAACTACTAAAAGCACAACAAACAAAGAGATTACGATAAAATTTTTTTTCTTGATATAATATATCCCAAGCCCAAGCAGAATTATCAAACCTACTATCACCATTCCCCAGACAATTGTCTCTGCTGTTGATCTTTGCTCTGGCTCCTCCCTAAGGTATTCAGTTATCTTTGCATCATCTCTTTTTGTTGCGTTTCTCAGACCGTTTGCCACAATCTCTTCTCTTGACATGTTCAGCTTCATTTTCTCTGTTTCTGAAAGAAACTCCGGCTGAATCTCATAAGGCAACAGGATGGACCTGCATTCTCCAAGGCAGCATACTCCTTTTTCAGCATAGAACTTGTCACCTGTGCATAGCTCATCTTCGCTGCAATATATCCCGTTGAAATCTTCACAGGTAAAAGATTCTGTCTCAATAACCTCGTCATCTGCATCCAAAACTGTATCTGAATCCTCTTCTGCTGTCACCTTTCCTGTAATCAGATTTCTTCCAGAATTCTCAGGGCATACTCTCTTTGCACCAATATAATGCAGATTATATCTTCCCTGGCTGAGGTCTGCTATCTGGACAGGGTCTCCTGCATGTATAAATTTACATTCACCTGCATATATTCCTACATGAGAAACTGGAAAATTCCCATAGGTCTGTGAAAAAAATATAAGGTCTCCTTTCTGCAGCTTATCGCAATCCGGCCGTATGTCCTGCCACTTATCCCAGTCCTGCATCGGGTCATGGTCAACAGGCCGGCCGACATATTGGGCCTGCCAGTTTGCTGTTCTTACATCAATATAGAATTCATCTGTAGACTCTGCATAATCCTCCTTATTATACAAATTAGAATAGCGATTAAAGACCCATTGAGTGAATACTCCGCAATCAGTGGGGCATTTTCCTGTCTCTTTAATCATGTCTTCCCAATCTTTTTTAGTGCAGAAAGCATTTTCATATGCAAGAGCAGGACATTGGCCTGAAGCCGGCGGGTTGCTGTCTGTAGACCATAATCCTGCGCCAAGACAATAAGGATGATCAATGCCCTCCATTGCAATCTCAAGAATCCTTTCACCGCATGTCTCTCCGCTTTTCTTCACTTCATCAAGCTTTGCGCTGAACCTGTCCCACACTGTGCCCTGGGAAGTTGTAAGCTCGAAATCACATGGAAAATCATCGCTGTGGTCTATTGCTTTACAGAAATCATCATCAAATACTAAAAACCCTTCAAGATATCCAGGATCCAGGCATAATGGATTTATTGCATTTTTATACAGATTCTCAAGAGCCCTAATCTCAAAATGAAGATGAGCCCCTATTGAATTCCCTGAATTTCCGCTTTTTGCTATGACCTCTCCCTGCTCCACTGTATCTCCTTCAGTTACAAGAATCGAACTCAGATGCCCATAAAGAGTCCAGTATTCTACATCATAATATTTGTGGCTTATTACTACCTTGTTTCCGTATCCTGACTTATCATATCCAGCAAAAACGACTGCTCCTCCTTCTACAGCATAAACGTCTGTCCCATACACTGCCACATAATCAATCCCGTTATGGTATTGGGGAGTCCCGCTGAAATAAGCTTTCCTATCCTCAAAACAAGACGTTACTCTCTGATTAAGGCTCACCGGAGGAATAAGATGCATTGATTCATAACCTTCACTATTATCTTCTCCAGCCATCCCTTCTGCAAGTTTAAATTTATATTCTGGCAGCTCTTCTGCATTGCTCATCTCCTCAGGGATATCTGACCTAAGGAATAACCCGGTCTTGCCGATTATCTTTGTAGTCCCTTCTCCTGAACTGACTGTAAGGTCATATTCAGGCAAGGGCATGGACACAGGAAAAGCAGAGAAAAAACCATGAAGATCATCTGATATTCTTCTCTTGATGATAGAACCCATCTGTGAAACATCAGGCACGCATGAAGAATTCCAGACAGCATATCCATTATCTAAATAACAATCACCCGGAAGCCCGCCAGAAGTGCTCACCAGCCTGTAGATCTCCTGGTTTACCATATGTTTTATAGCCTGATCAATATAGAATAAGGGAAGCTCCCCCTGTTCATATGTGTCTAATAGCACAACCTGCTTCTCACCAATCTGATCAAATCTGGATGTCTTGCTATGCGCAACAAAAAATAGTGCAGGAAGTATCAGGAAGATAAAAAAAACAGTAAGCTGAAAAATGAAGTTACTGGCTTTTTTAGTCCTGATTAATTTCATTTTTTATAACCCCTGATGATCAATCTCACGTGTATTGATTTCGCAGAGTCCCCATCTATATAGGGCAGATATGCCTTTGCATCGAGCAATTCATCTCCAGATACTGCACAGTCTTTCTCAACTATTATATCATTCTCAGCATATAATTCCCAGCATACTTCGTCTTTGTATATCTTGGAAAGAAGATAATCAATCTCCTCCACAAGATTCCCTTCTTTACCATTAGAATATGCCTCAACAACCTTGTCTGCCATCTGGTTGTCTCCTATCTTTGCTCTCAGTATATTCATGAAAAGCTCATCATCTGATAATCCGGAAACTTTGCCGACAAGGCTGCTGTTCTTCTCCATAAGATCATATTTGAGTATTGCTAACCAGATTATCATGCCCAATACCAAAATCACAACAGCAACAAGATCATACATAGAGACAACCTGGGCTCTTTTTCTAATCATCCGGGCTCACCACATGTATCTTTATTACACCAGGAATAATGTCTTTTTCTGTCTTAATCTGGACAATCTTCCTGAAAACATCCCTGTCAAACCTCTCAAAAGCAGTATAAGGCGTCCACCTGTCATACCAATTTTCATTGATGTAGATGCTCCCCAAATCTTCCCCTGAAATTGATTCCAATTCAATCCTGGCTGCAATCCTTGTGTTGTCAATCACCTTAAAAGCAGCATCAATAGTTTCCTGAGTAAATTTCTCTTTGTCAATTATCCCCGGATATACTCTGCCTGTATCAGGGTCCTGGTATGCCAGGGCGCCTGGAGAAATAATGATCCTGCTGGATATTATGTTACTGTTCACTCTCTGGGAATCCATTGCAGTAGAAGTCATGTTAACATTGATATACATAAAGATAATAAAGAGTATAGCGATGTATGGCAGTCTTACAACTATGTGCCAGAGAATCTCATAAGCATCCCCTTTTTTCCCTAATCTTCTTTGTCTCATATTCAGCTCTCTATCATTATGCCGAGTTGATTGGCAACTGTTCGCTCATCTGCTCCTTTTTCAGCAATGTCACCTGCAAATTTTCTCTCTCCATTAACGATGATTGTGGATGACCCTCCCCCATCAAGATTAAGGATATCGCAGCCATTATCCTGGCAGGAGCATATCTTCTCTCCTGGTGCAATCTCAATAGTAGTCAGAAATTCCAGAAACTCAGATCCCCTTGCTGCATTCACTACTATCAGGAACATCTCATCATCTTCATTATCAACTGCCACAGCTGTTCTTGGACGACGCTCTCTTTCCATCCACTCCGGAATGGTTGAAACTGGCTGGCATGCTTCTACCATAATAGGCACTCCTGATACTGCCTGCTTGATTTTCCTGCCTGTGATAAGCTGGTCGACTTTGTCATAGCCCTGAGAATCAACAACATTGATTATTTCTATTGTGTCCTTTCCTTTATCATCTGTATAAACAAGGAATACTCCCGGAATAAGGTATATCTCAGATTTGGCATCCCAGTATACCTGCTCCACATAAAGATTTCCAGAACCTGCTGCAATCCCTCTTGGCAGATATCCTGCTTCATAGAAATTAGCATTTACTGCGGCACTATATTCCGCTCCCGAAAGTACTTCAGCCGCCCATATGCTTGTCTTTTTTCCTCCGGAACTCCATGAAGAAGTCATCTCTTTTCCGGGATCAGTCGCAATAACAATATCAGGATCTAAGGGAGCCTTGACAATGTAATAATCCATTGAGATGCCATCAATCTCTTTTGTGCCCTCAAAATATGAGAATTCTCCTTCTACGTTTTTATTGTCCTCCCCAGAAAGAACATCGCTTGTCCTGAGCACTGAAAAAGGCTCGATGGCTGTAGGAAACCTCCTGAAACCTAGTGGAATATATGCAATGACTTCATCTCCTGAATAATCTCCCAGAGGAAGAGATTCTATTGTCTTATATTCCATCTGGACATTGCTGTCCTCAACAAAAAAATAAGTCTTCGCGACAAGATCATTATCAGATTTTCCAAAAACTTTTACCTTTGCCTCTTCAAAACCGATGGAGAAATCAAACCTGTTCTCAGGGTAGTAGTACAGCAGGCCATTCGGACTTCCATATATGCTATTGACAAGAAGAGCAATATCCTTTGCAAGGTGCTTCCTTTCTAAGGATGTGCTGGCATTCAGGTCTGTGATAACTGCAATCATGATTACAAGTATCACTGCCAGAAGAATAAAGTTGATAAGCCACCACTGTGTCTCATTGGTCTGGGCTTTCTTGGACATTATTAAACTATGACTGGTCTAAGTTTAAATATTTTCTGGCGAGCCAGGAGCTATCCATAGAGTCTGCCTTGCGGACTAGGAGACAGATTTTTCCACACATACTCCCCTATTAATTGTGGGAGTTTGTGGGGAAAATTATTTTAGATTTAGACAGATCTGGCACATAAATCATAATTGTTGTTTTGTGCTTTTTGAAATCATAACAAAAATCACGTAACAGCTACTTTGACTTCCTCTACTGTCACTTTCCCTTCATTCAATGTAAACCTGTAATTGGCCGTGTCTGCTGTTGAGGTTATGGCGAAATCCTCAATCATCAGCTTTTTTTTATCTATGACTACATCAAAATCAATGCAATCCAGGACATTCTTCTCATCACAGCCTTCTTTCTTGCAGACGCAGATGCAGCTAAGCTCCTCATTACACTCAGAGGGCTTGAACTGGGAACTGATATTAAATCCGGCTATCATAGAATTCTTATCTACATAAACAGGTATTGTGTCTTCGTCATCTATATCTCTAAGGGTGTTGGCAATCCTTTGCATAGTATTATACGAGACTTCTCTCTGCTCACCGAATGCAAGGGTCGCCAGCTTTGAAATCAAAGGGATAAGAAACAGAATCAGCACAAGGACAAACACAATTATCTCTACAAGTGTCTTTGTCGTCAATTCTGATTTTTTTTGCATTTTAGAACTTCATTTTTCAAGCCATACAAAACCGAGCAGTTGAGTATCAACAGTCTGTGTCGACACTACATACCTTGCTATCATCTGTTTCCCACTCGCCGTCTTCACAGACACTGCAGTATCCGCTGAGCTTGTTGCATTTTGGAGGCTTGCCTTCGCACGAACCACCGAACATATTCCGGATATCCTCAATTATTCCCCCGCCTGACTGCTTTGACTCTGTCTCTATGCCGAATATGCCGTCGATTGCCGGCCTGAATAATAAGTAAAATACTCCCAGCACAACTGCAAGTATGATAAGCGCGAGCAATGCTTTGACTATGTTCTCCCAGGCAAGCTCTGCTTTTTTGTTCATCATTACCATTTCCTCAACCTAACTAATCATTGTAAATATATGAAACTGGCATTTAAATCTTTCTGTGAAGTTATATCCAGGGATTCAAGGCTTATCTCACCCACAAAAATTCCGCCCCTCTTTCCTTCTAGGAACCAGTCTGCATCATTAATCTTGTCCACATATATTCCAGATTGCCCATTGCTGAAATCAAATTCTCTTACCTGCATTTTTGACTTGTCAAAAAGGTCTTCTCCCCACATTATGTTTGTATAGCTCATATAATCCTTCCAGTCCTCATCTACAAAGATATAGAACACCAGAACCGGCTGCTCATCGGATGTTTCTTCTCTTGCCATAATGAATCCTTCAGGTATGCCATCATCCGGAACAAAGTTAGGAGTGTTTCTCATAAGAGCATGCTCCTCAAGGAATGCCAGCTCTTCACCTGAAGATATACCTGTAGGAAGATTATCAAAAGCATCTGGGTCTACATAAATCTCACTAAATTCATTTCCCTGGTAATAGCCGTGCATGAAAAAAGTCAGCCTTCTTCCACCAAAATAATATTCCTGTTTATGGTCAAGGAAGATGCTTTTTGCGTTTGTTGCCCTATGGATATTAATCATAACACCTTCTTCTGAATCAGGGTCATCCTCTATCCATGTCTCTGCCTGATCTGTGAAATATTGAGGGTTATCAGGAATCTTATCCAGGTTATTGAACCTGATTACTGCAAAAATGAACAACAGGAACATCAGTACAACTGCAACTAAGGAAATCACAGCAACCTTTTTTTTATCTATGTTTATCATGTTTCACCCTTTGCAAAGTCCCCTCCATGCAGGGGCCATGAATAAAAGTATTGTTCCATTGGATAATAAAGCATCTTCCCGAATACTCCGCATAGCGGGCCTCCCATTAATCCAAATATCGGCATAGACCCGCACCCTGTGGGCAAAGCCCAATTCAAAAACACATCAGCTCCGGCAAGTAAGGGAGGCTTCTGCCCCCTGTAGCAATAATTTGGAAATACTGAGTCATCTATTATAGGATTTATCTCGATGCATGTCGGGCTGTAGCTTGCCTCTGTCCACGGCAGGGATATTGTCTTTTTCGGCGGGCATTCTTTTATGACAGTGCCGTCGCTGTCTATTGAATACAGCATCTTGTTCGTGCCGTCAAAATTAGCCACGTATAGTTCAGGGATATCCGGATTTTTGGTTCCTGTCTCATACATAGACGGCCTCGCAAGGTCTGTGAACATTGACGTTATAGTAGTGTCGTCATATCCTTTGGCCGAAGTACCGTAGCACTCGCAGTTTGTCACTCTTATCTGGATATCTGCCTTGCACGGGCTGACAAGATGAAACCTCAGATTGGGCTGGTCAAACCACCTCCAAAGCTTATCTCTTTGAATCGAGAGGTAATACCTGTTGACTTCAGGAAGCAATCCGAAATATTTTTCTGAAAAATATTTATTAGCAAGGGCATCTGATGCTTCCTCATCTGTATAGCCTCCGAAATGCTCGAAATATTCAAGATATGTGTCTTTTCTCTCAGTGTCTGACTGAGATGCCCAGTCCCAATCCCTGGTCCATTTATCATCATAAACAACAGTTCCTCTGTATGGTGTTCTCAAGCCGATAGAGTTTGTGCCTATGAAATAGAATTTTTCATTAATGCTTGCATCTCTTATCATCCTGATGAGAACCTGCCTGGAAAGCTTCTCCCTTTCTAAAGATGCATCCGTATCAACCAGGTTTCTTCCTCCAGAAAAAATCTTTTTCTGGGCATCGTCCAATTTTTGGCTGATGTCCTTTGCCATCTTGTCCAATAAATCAAGGTCTTTACCCGAAGATGAGAAGTTTGATAATAATTCTGTGTTCTTTTCCTGCTCTTCCAGCATCATAGGAAGAGCAATCTCAAGATTATCCTCAAACTCCTTATACGTTTCATGATCTTTCTCTGCCTCATCAATGTAAGCATCATTTGCCTCGAGCATGTCCCTTAACTCTGTGAGCACAATGTCCTGGCTGGCTGTATCCTGCCAGGAAAGAAGCTTGTCATTGGCCTGAGAAACTCCCCTGAAAAGGAACAATATGTCTCCTAAGTTCTCAAATATTTCTTCATCAAGCTTTTCAGCCAGTGCTTCTGTAAATCTTGAATCTTCGGCCAGCTCTCCTAATATCTCTTCCATTTCAACCATGATATCTGGAGATAGCCTATTCCCAATTATTATTTCTTTATTTTCATCAAAATACTGTTCAATAATCTTCACATAAACATCGCTGAATCCGTCTTTTGCTTTTCCAAAAGATAAAAGTGTTTTCTGATTCTTTTCATTGATTGAAAACTCTTCGGCTGCATCCTGGACAAATTTCCTATAATCCTTATCAAAAAAACTCAGGCCGGCGTATTTGACGACAAGATAGTTCTGGACTGGTCCTGAATGTATATTTATGCCTGCAAACATATCCCCTTCATGAGACTTTACAAATCCAAGGAGATCTGCCATGCTATCCCCAATTATACTAATGAAATCAATGTCAAAAACACCCTTGCTGTTTTTCGCTGCCTGCTCAATCCTCGCTAATGTATTTGCCACCACCTGCCTGCCTTCTGCTGTCGAGCCCAGGTAGAATGACATTGGCGGGCCAACAACAGGCAGGCCATTCAGTGCTGCCAGGAAAAAATCTGTGTCAATCTTAAATACTGCAGTCATATATTCATTCATCGCCCAGGAAGAATCTTCTCCCTCTGGAAATTTCTCATAATAAGTGATATACTTAGGGTCTCCGTGGGGCATCACGCTATAGAGAAGATTCTGCGGTACCTGAAGTGCTAGTTCAGGATCAGACATTAAGACAGAGGGCGCAGCATATGGGTTTGACAGTAAGGCCAGGTCAGTTGCTGATGGGTGTCCAGGCACATCAACTGCCTGAGGAAGGTTGAATCCTTCAATATGAAGAGTAAAAAGCATCTGGTCTACTGGTGAGACGCATCTTCCGACATCGTCTGTCACAAAAATCCTGTCAAGGAAAAAGAAGTCCTGCACTCCGTTTGTAAAATCCTGCCATGAGCCTGCTCCACTTTCTTTGTCAACTGTCTTGGATGTCCCGTCATCCCCGCATATCCTTATCATCTTTGAACCTGCGGTCTCATGAGTAATGATTTCACCTTCAATATCCATCTCCCAGTTCTTGCCATTAAAGAAATTATACCAATCGCCTCCTGTAAGGTCTTTCAGCATATCCTGGCAATATTGATCACAAAGGAGAGGATCTTCTTCAAGCAGCTTAAATCCGTTCTTAATATCCTCAGAATCAATCTCTATTTTTTTATCAACCCCTGAAAAATCCCCTGCCGAGCACCTTACATTATTCCTGCCTTTATCTTTGAACTGCTGGAAGCAGTAGAGCATATTAAGGGCTATCTTTTTGCTGATCTCATCTTCCCTTGCCTGAATATCATCTGTAACAAGCTCAGTCTTATAGTATATGATCATTGTATCAACAATCGTTGGAATTACCTTTGTGTCGCCATAGCTCCTTCCGAAAGACTCGAATGAGCCAATTTCTAAGCCGGAAAGCTGCCTTTCTTCCTTAAGCTCTCCCTCAACATCTTCATCTACAACCTTGTCGCAATAGATTGGCATATTAGGCAGGGCCAAAGCTGGGATGTTGCAGACATAACCCTCAGGACAAGGATAGGGATACCTACTCTCATCTTTTTCATATTGATTTAATTGTTTTCTTGTGCATATATATTTCTCTGCAGACGAATCAACCCAGCCGCTGCTTGAATAAGTATCAAGCCACGCCAGCCTGTTGACACTATAGAGCAGGGCAGACATTGAATTTATTGCCTCCTTGTCTTTCAGCTGCCATTCCCCATACCTGTCAAGAACATCATCATAGAGCATCGTATTTACGATTTCAAGCACAGGCTCTGCAATATCCTTAAACTTGAATGCTACTCCTGCTGCTACTGCTATGACTACAAGGATCAATATCACTTTCACAGCTACTTCATTAGTGCCCATCTTCAGTCAAAAAGGCAATGCGTCTATTATATCATATATCTTTCCCGAAAATATCACTGCAAGGAGTATAAGCACAGCCAGGGTGATAAGCAATATTATGAAAATGGCAGTCATGTCAAACTGGAGCGCTTTCTTATTGCTTCGCAAGCTTATCACACTCCTCTATCACAAATTCCTGCTCTATGAAAAACAGCCTGTTTATGAATTTCTGTTCTTCTTCATCTGTTTTAACAGAAATTAAATTTTCTCTTATGAAATCCATCGCGTGCTCGTATTTCTCAGTTATGTAATGCTCATTTATTGCTGAGAACACTATTGCGTAGGACCTGTCAAAATTATAGTCATAGTAATCTCCGCCGTCAAACCTGTCAAGCGGGTCTTCAGTGTATTGATAATAAGAGATTTGGCTCCCTAACGGGCCTTTTGTCCTCATATACTCATCAAGCGTCTTATCCTCAGGCACTATGTCGCTAAGGTAATTGTTCTGGAAAAACTCTTTGACATCATCATCAAACTCAACAATAGTGCATATAACGCACTGCCTGTCTGTATCATATGAATTAAATACTCTAAGCTTGCCTGCCCCGAACTGCTCCCAGCAGTCCATGATCCTTACAGCAATCTCGTTGTTGACTTTTTCAAGGTAAGCACAGTCTTCGTATATTCCTCCTGAAGAAGACTTGCATTTTCCCATATTGCTTCCCCTGAAGCTTCCAGTTGTCTTTACTGGGTTCTCTCTGCCGGACTCTTCTGTATATCCTGTAGGCGTGAACCTGATATATCTTGTCGGGCACTCTATGTTCCATGTCTGCAGGTTCAGGACAGGATCACGGATCTTAGAATTGGCTATGACACTAAGCTGGCATGCTGCCTTGTCATAAGACCTTGACTGGGTGTTGTTATACAGATAGAATATTACTGACATCAGAATCAGGAGCCCTACAAGAGCTACAATAAGCTTGATCAGCTCATCCCCTGTCAAACCCTGCGCTTTCCTGTTCATCATTTTCACTTGTATCATTGCAGCAGCGGCAGAAGCCTTGTCCTGATAGCCATCAGGAAGAGCAACAGGAACGCAACAATAATTATCAGGATAACAAGCTGCTCCTGCGTGAATCCCCTCTTCTGCATAAGAATCATTATCCAGGTTGGGATATATATTCTTTTCGGAAATGCAATGAGAAAAATTACATTACTGTCTTTTATGGGATTACCGGCAATATGGCCGGAGAAACGCCATTGGCATCGTAGACCAGATTAAGCACCGAAAGCTTTAAATAGTA
>JAFGSP010000157.1 GCA_016934775.1 Candidatus Woesearchaeota archaeon
ACCTCTAATAAATGCTACAAAATGCAGCATTTGAGGTTTTGAAAATTTTTTTTGGTAAGGTTTTAATAGATAAAGCATTTCACAATTCATGGTAGGAGGCACCTCTTTTTACTTGATTACAAATAAAAAATTGGTGCCGAATACCTTAATTCTTTCTATTTTGAAAAATCTGCACAACTCCAAATTATTAGTAAAATTTAAATAAGATATAGTTACTAAATGAGAATATGGCTATTTTCTCAAAGAAAAAAAAAGGAAGAGACAAGAAAAAGCAGCAGATTGGAGAAATACTGGCTAGGATAAACAAATTAAAATCAGAGATTGACAATAAAAAATCAGATTTTCTTTTTACAAGATTCCTCCGCCTTATGAGGAAATCCCTATCTGCATCATTCAACCTGCATTATGAATTTACCTATGAGGAATTGAGCGAAGACATAAAAAGGAAGAGGGTCTCAAAGGAGATCAAAGATAAAATATCACTGTTTGCCAATAAGCTTATTGATATAGAATATAAAGATTTAAAATCAATAGACAAGGACATGATTAAAGACCTTGTTTCCGAACTTGAGGCAATAGTCCGGCTCAGCCAAACTGGGAAGTATTCAAAGCAAGGCACCTCAAAAAGGAGACCATTCTTATCCCGGATTATAAAACCACAACCTAAACCAGGAAAGGATCCTATTATAAAAGGCCAGGATGTCACTGTACAACAACAACCACCTGAGCGCTCTCTGGATATTCTTTCAAATACAATAAATCCTATGGAGGATATTGATCTGCCTGAACCACCTGTCCCCATGCCAATTTTAGACATCCCGCCTCCACCGAGTCCTTCAGCACGCGATAATATCTCAGAAGCGGCTATTAGCCCTCAACCACTGGTGGAGAGCGCTGAAAAAGCAGTTGATATAACAATGAAACCTCCTAGACAGCATGGAAGACTTACAGACGCTGAAATAGAAAAGATACTGCAACCGCCAGAGCTGCCTGAATTCAAAGTAGATAAAGATGCTGAAATCCCTGCAAAGAAAATACCTCCACCCGTAACAAAACAGAAAATAAATCAAAAGCAGGGGCCAAAGAAGACGGCAGCAAAAAAAGAAGTTGGAACTAAAGACGAGATAAAAAAACAGCCAGCCAAACCAGTCCCTGAACAACAGAAGACCAAGGCAAAAGCACCTACAAAGAGAGTTCTTCCCGAGTTTAAAATAACCAAGACAGAACAAAAAGAGTTGGATATAAGAAAGGATGTATACAAGAAAAGAGACAAACTTAAGGGGACTCTAACTGACCTACTTTCGGAAATTTCAGATGAGAAAGATGGACTGCTTGCTGAAAGCGAAAGACTCAAGATAAAATCAAAAGAACTTGAGCACCAGAAAAAAAGCATTGACTATCTTGAAGAGAAACTGAAACATAAAAAATCAAAACTGCCTGAACTGAAGAAATTCAAAGTTGATCTGTTAGACAGGCAGGTTGATATTGGTGACAAACAGAGAATGATTAGGGATAGGGAACAAGTGCTTGATGCAAAACTGGCTGAGCTAAGAACCGCAAAGGAGGAGTTGGACAAGCTTTATCTAAGATTTAATGAGACTAAGAAGGACATTGTGGAAAAAGAAAAAATAATTGATGAGAAGGACAGGCTTATCAAGCTTATCAAGGAAGAGTTGCAGGAGGAGGGCAAGAGAGTAGTTGAAGAGATTGATAAATTCAAAAAGGAACTATCAGAAAAACACGATGCGTTTTTAAAATTAAGGGACCACTACAGGAAGAGGGAAGGTAAATTATCTGTTGAAGAATCCAACCTATTGAACGAAAAAAGAAAATATGCCAAATTCATCGAAGCGAATCTCAACAAACATAAAGAGCTAATTAGAAAAGACATGATTAATACAGAGTCAATCATCAAAAGTAAAAAGTTGACTATTGAAGAGGTTGAAGAAAAAATTGTGAAACTTGAGAGTGAGCAGCAGGAACTTAAGGTGGAGATGGAGACTATCCAAAAGGAGACAAGAGAGAGAAGAGAACATTTTGATAGAATGGAAAAGAGCTTTACCGAGAAAGAGCCTGTAATCGAAAAGACTTTGTATGGGATTCAGCAGAAGGAGACCAATCTCCTTGAAAGGGAGAATAAGCTTGGAGAGATGAACAGAGAACTAGACTTGATTGAGCTGAAGGTCCAGAAAAGACAGCATGAACTTGAGACAAATGAACTTGGGCATGAAGAACATGAGAAAAAAATCGAGACTTTGAGAATTAAGCTTGAAAATAAGAACACTTCATTAAGGCTGAAGGAATTTGAACTTAATAAAAGGTTATCCAGCTTTGACATCTTGTACAGGGATGTAAATACTAGGATAAGGAAAAGAAAACTTGCGCTCAACAAGCTTGCACGCAAAATTACGTCACTTAAACGAAACCTCTCGCGGAAGACCCACTCAACGGAAAGACTGCTTGAGGGGCTTCAGGAGCTGGGTGAAGAGATATATGGTTCTAATTATGATGTTACGTCAGATGACCTGTCGTATTTGAAAGACAATAATATGGAGGATATGTGGATGGCAGGTGGACCAGGGACACCTGCCCTGCTTGAAGTATTTAGGTTGCTGAATATTGCTAGGATTGCACTGGACAAGCAGCAAGTAGAAGAGGCCAGAGATATTTACCTAAACATTTCTAATCTCTATGAACAGCTTCCAGAGGAGGAGCAGGAAGAAGCCTACAACGAAACATTAAAGGTATTCAAAACAAAAGAAGCGCGGCTTCAGGAAACTGAATCAGACAAAGCGATACCCATAGAAAACAGGCCTTTCAAACTAAAAACCCATGAAGTCACACCTTCCAATATCGACCTACTTCTTTACCAGTTGGAGGACTCAATAAAAGCACATGATATGAGGACTTCAAACCAGGTTTATTACAGGTTACAGGAGACGTATACTCTGCTGCCGGATGATGAGCGTGCGAGATATTATCCCAGGATAATGCAGCTATACAACCAGGTACTTGCAATTACTTCTTCAAGCTAAAAATTTATTATCTACTTTGTTTTCCTGTTTCATATGGAAAAAGACCGGTTGTTGGCAGTAGCTGTAATATTTATTATTCTCGTCATAATCTTAATATATATATTTACTGCTCCGCAAGAGCTTGGGCTGCAGGTGTTGCCTTAGTCTATCGTTTTATGGATGTTCTCTAACCTCCAGCAACCCACTTTTATATGCTGGACTTTTCTGGCGTGGAAGAAATAGCAGTGCTTGAGAGGGAACTCAAACTGAAAAAAATGTGATACCCGAAAGTTATTGTCTCTGCAGATTGACTCAATAAACCTTGATGACTCAATCTTATGAAATGAGTAGATAACATCAGCAATCTTGAATGCTTTCTCAAGGAACATTTTATCAGCATGCTCTTTTTTGACTCCAAATGGCGGGTTCTGGACAATAGTGTCAACCCTCTCATTGAAATCAGAAATATCCTTGTTGATGATGATAGACCTTCTCTTCAAGCCAAGCTTGAATATATTTTCCTTAAGAGTATTTATTGCCTGTGAATCCTTGTCCACAAAATAGGCCTTCCTCGCATTCAACAACAAACACCCAATTCCTAAAATCCCTGTACCACACCCCATATCTCCCACCTGTTTAGCTTCAATGTCCCCTTTCAGGGCAGCAAACCACAGTATCTCAGCTGCAATTTCAGAGTCTGTTGAATACTGTTCCAGGCTGATTTTCGGATCAGAAAACACTTTCAGT
>JAFGSP010000158.1 GCA_016934775.1 Candidatus Woesearchaeota archaeon
ACAACTCATTAACAGATATGGACCACTTGTTGAAAGATTTGATTTTAGTGGTCATAATGGAACAGCTCCACATGTGAATTATGACATATATGGTGCAAGTGGAAGCTTCAGCAGAAATGCCTTAGGTCCATCACATTTTATTGATTTGGATTTACTAAAATAAATATTTTTTTTATTTTTAATTAAAAAAGGTGACAATAAATCAACAAACTAATGATAGTGGGGATTAGCAATAGAGAAGAATTTATTTGCTATACTTTTGAAAAGAATAAGCTTTATTATAAGATTCTACCTCAAATTCTAAAAAAGATTAATATTGTTGTTCCTGACTTTTACGAGCCTTCGGGAAAATTGACAGATGCTACTAAAATAACTGATTCATATTCTTATTACTCGAATACAAAATCTAAAATTTTAGAGGTCATTGGTGAAAAAAGAATAATGTTGTTCTTTTTTTCCATAGATAAATTAAAATTAAACTCACTTATTGATAAAATTGCCGAATACAAAAAACCTAAAAAAGATTACTAAGATTGATTCTGAACTTGTAGCTAAATTTAAGTTAGCTTTTGATTTAATGAAAAAAGATCTAGGGTTTAATTCAACTCTTGAAGAGTTAGATGAAGTATTCTACTTTACAGATTACATCCTTCAAGTGAAATTTATCAGCCCAAAGCTTTCCCGAATGCTTTGTGGAAGGATAAGAGACACTTTCAATCTTTGGATTACTCAGTTACATGCCTGGCTGGTGCCTAATCCTTATTCGATGATAGGACTCTCAGAAAGCCAGGCGTTCAATGATAAAGAAAAAGAAGAGATAACAAAAATAATGGCAAAATTCATGGCATTCACTTCACAAAACATTTTAATTGGGTTAACAAAAGACAAGATGAAAGAAGCAGAATACTTTGACAATGCAATGACCTTATGGAATGACTCTAAGCCAATTTTTATCAAATATTCAAAAAAAGTAAACGAGTACTGGAAGAGCCGTTTGGGCGACTAGCTTTAAATATTAATATCTGATTCTAAAACAGGATGGATTTCAAAAAACTAATTTTAGAGGCTGAAGAAGCACTTTTGTCAGAATTCAAAATAAAACCTGAAAAAACCCAATATTTCGTCTACCAAAGTAATCAATGGACTGATTTTATTAAAAGGACAAATTCTCATCCTCAAGCCCTTGATATATATTTGCCGAGAACATTGTCTGCACATATTTATCAAGATTCAGTGTTTTTGCCAGTCACATTTCTGCATGTGTATTTCGGACACGGACTTTTTTGTGAGCACAGCCTGATAGGAAGAAACATTGTCTCATTAGACCAGCATCTGGCAGAACTTGAAAAAGAAATGTTAGGCGCTGAAGAATTGCCTGAGCCTCAACATTTCAAAATTAAAGTTCCAAATGAAATAGCTAATGAGCATAAAAAGCGAAAGAATGCGTTTTTATCTTATTTTAGTTCATTCCATAGTGTTTATGAAGGGTTTGGATATTGGCTAGAACACTTTTTATCAAAAAGATTTAATCTTGAATCTTTGTTTGAAAAAAAAATGGATGAAGTAGTGCATCCTGAGTATAAGAGATTATTTGAAAAATACCTGGGATTTTCACAAGAGCTTGGAAACTTTGCCCTGATTGCTGAATTAGGATTTCCTAAATTTTTTGATGATGCTCTACTAATTGATACACTTAGTAGAATCTATAAAGATGATTTTTCATCTATAGATTTAACAATTCTCTACGGCTCTCAGAAGCCCTATTCAGATATTGATTTTTTTATTATATCTGATAAGATTACTGCAGGATATAACCACTGGCTGGACATTTATGCTAGGACTCCTGAAGAGTTTGAAGAGGAACTGGCGTTGTTATCAATTGCTGTCACTGACCCTTTATTTTCAGGAAAGACTATTATGGGAAAACCTGAATATCAGGAGCAATTAAGACAAAGAGTACTGGATATGCCTATTACAGAGGAAGCTATTCGATACAATCTTGCGCAATCAGAAGAACAAGGAAAAAACTCATTAACTTATCCTGAAGGATCCAGAGAACGCAGGACAGCTCAAAATTACCAAGAGAGTTACAGGAGAAACGCTGAAGAATTAATGAAGGGAAACAAAATGTTAACATTCAAGTAATTCCTTCTACTTCCTTCCCAGCTGCCACTTCCTCTCTTCTTCACTCAATCCCAGCTGCTTCATATAAGTGTCCTTTTGCTCATTGCTCTTGAAGCCCATCTCTTTCATTTTCTGACGATGCATTTCCCATGCCTTCATTATCCCCTGCTGTTCATACTGCGATTCTGAGTATTTCACGACATCAGGGTGGAACCTCTGGAAATATATGACAAAAGTAGTTATGACTGCCATGAGGCCGCCAATTATAAGGACTTTGTTTAGGTTGCCTTCTGTGGACTCAAGCTGGTCGCCTATGAGGTCTGCTATCGGCAATCCTTTGATCTGCTCAAGGCAGTCCGGGTCAATCCTCCTCTTTATCTTATAGGTAAGCTCAATCCTCTCATTGACATCTGTGAAATGCCACGCGATAAGAGGGTCTTCTTTTATGACCTCATAGTTTTCATAGTCTATCTCAAGGTCTTCGAGGTATTCAGTGAGGCATTTAGGGATGAAAAGGCTGTAAGTAAGGTTGCCCAGGTTCTTGTTGGGCGTCAATATGGTCTTGATTATTGTCTCATCTCCAAGGTATGAATATTCTACCTCCTGGCCAAGGTCCTTTGCTGTCTCTTCTGCAGCATCAATGTCTTCTTCTGTATAGCCTTCTTCTATAAATATATCTCCTGTGTCATCATCGTCGCCTATATCAATTATATTGCAGCCTTCTGTCTGGTACACTATAAAACCGATGGTCTGCGTCTTTTCATTGCATTTCAGCGTAAAGGAGTTAGTTCCTAATGGGGCGCGTATGCTCCTTCCTGAGGCTATATCTACAAAACTTTTCATGCCGTTCAGCTTGTAGCTGCACTTTATGCCTTCATAAAATGAGTAATCTACTGTGATCCCTGTGTCATCATCGCATGTAGGGTAGCGCCTGTTTGCCACAGGGCTTCTCAATGTGATCTCTGCGTTAGCAGGGCATTCTGCATCACAAGGCCACGGCTGCCATGCATTATTTGTGCAGGTCTGAGTGCTCTGGCACTGGCCCACTGCGCACATCCTTGTCTCTCCATTAGTAGGGCAGCACTGCTCTGCCTCGTCTGTCTGGCCGTCGCAGTCATTGTCAAGGCCGTCGCATATTTCTGCTGTTGGATTAACTGCGCCTGAACACTGGCCCCATGTTCCATCGCTCCCGCAGGTCTGTGTGCCGTACTGACAGGCTCCTGTGTCTGTCTGTCCGCACTGTTTTGTCTCTCCAGGCCTGCAGCCTGCGCAGCCTACATCATCATCATCAGGGTTGCAGTTGTTGTCTATGCCATCATAGCAGATATCCTGCGCCCCCGGGTTAATAGCTACATTCTCATCATCGCAGTCATCCCCGTATTCAGAGCATAGCCTTGTTGCTGATTTATCTCCGATAAGGAAGCTGCCTGCGCATGTCATGTCCTCGTCCGCATACCCATCGCTGTCTGAGTCGCAGCCTTCATCCACCCTTGAATTTTCATCGCAGTTGTTGTCTAAAGAATCGCATATCTCCTCTGCTCCGGGATGGACTGATGATTTTGAGTCGTCGCAGTCTCCTGAGAAGTCGGCGCATGCCTTGATTATGCCGTCGCTCTGGAAGAATCCTGTGCACGTGCCGTTGGCATAGCCGTCCCCATCTACATCAAGCCCCTGCAGGGCTGTGCACGGGTTGCCTGCAAGAAGCGTCTCCCACCAATTATTTACTTGGCACCATGTCTCTGCGCAATCAATGAGGCCGTTGCAGTTGTCATCTATGTTGTTATTGCAGACTTCTGTAGCTACTCCGGGATTTACGGATGGGTTGTTGTCATCGCAGTCATTCCAGTACTGGGTGCATGACCTCAGCACATTGTTCCCGTCCCTGAACTGGCCTGAGCAGGCTATTGTTATGTCAGAGTAGCCGTCCTTGTCCTTGTCACAGCCCTCATCTATTGTGCTGTCAAAGTCATTGTCTGTGTTGTCGCATATCTCAGATGACCCCTGGGATAATGCCCTGGTCATCTCATAGTTCGATGATAATGTGTATGTCTCTTTGTATGTCTGGTAGCCTGATCTTGAGATTGTCATAGTATATGTGCCCGGCGGTCCATTATAGGTCGCCTGTCCGTTCTGGTTTGTCTGCTGGGACCATTGAATGCCTGTCTTGTTCAATGCTACATTAGCTCCTGATAAAGGAGAACCTGCTGCAGTGACTGTAATTGTAAGATCATACAAAGGCGGCGGATTGACTGTCACTGAGACTGTTTGTGAAGCGGGCGTATTTGTCGGGCATACGCTGGACTGGTCATCTGCTGTGATTTCCACGTTCAATGTATATTGGCCCTCGTTTTGTGGAGTCCATAGTTGTGCATAGTCTTCATACTGAGTAGGGTCTGTGTTCGCTGCTATAGGAAATGTATCTGTCTGCACAACAGTCGTGTCCTGCATGAGCCTCACTGTGGCAATAGATGGAAGCGCCTGGAGGTCATAGATAAGGTTATAGTCCTGGTCATAACCAAAATCAGCAAGATATGATATCTTCTCAAAAGACACCTCTGCCTCTTCGTTCTGCCTTATGTTGGGAGCAGATACAGGCTGCGCATCCACATTCCTCACAAAGTTGTAGCACGTATCTGTAAGCTCAGGAAGGACTTCTATGGGCTGTTCTGCGTACTCGTCTACTACAGCAACGCACAACGGATCTGTTATGTGCGATGTAACTTTAACTGTGAAGTTGCCCGGATATGATTCTGAGGAGGGCCAGGAAAAGGAGTAGGGTTCGGACTCTGCAGGTGTTGAGCCTCCTCCAAATACTTGTATTATTTGTGGTACAGATTTCACAACTTCCTCTGTGCTATCGTCAATTATTTCAAGCAAAACATGTGTTTCAATATCAAAATAAGAATCAAATTCTGAAGGAAAATAACCTGGCGGCGTACTTGTTGGAGTAAGTGCACTAGCTGTTTCTCCATCTAATTCAGTATCTGTGCTTATAGTTAAAGGCAGCCATTCTCCAATTTTATTTGAAATTTGAAGTGAAATTGGAGCAGAACAACCTTCCTTAATATTGAATCTTCTTCCAAGATGAACTGGGTCTGAAGAAAGAGTGCCCCAATAATTTGCTCTGTATTTTTTACCAATAAACCCTTCTTTAAAGAAATATATTGCATAGTATCCTGACGAAGGGAGATTTGTTGGATAAGTTACAGTTAGTCTATCAGATGAACCGGTATTAGTAGATAAAGACCAATAATCTGTGCTTACAGTATTACAATCTGAATCATTACAGGTAAATCCTCGTACTTCCACATCAGTTACTGGAACATCCTGTCCTAAATCATAGTCATAAGTGTAGAATCTATACTCAACATATCTTGCAGAAGACACAGATATTGAAGCTAAGACAGAAACAACAATCAGGATAATTATATATTTAAAGTTCATCAAGGAAAAATAAAGAAAAAGGGGTTTTTAAATTTTTGTTTTATTTATATATACTAGGACAC
>JAFGSP010000159.1 GCA_016934775.1 Candidatus Woesearchaeota archaeon
GGCAGTATCTTCATATACCTGGATGGTTGTCCTGTCTTCGTCTATCTGGATGACTTCTCCCATCAGGCCTTCTTTTCCCACCCTGACAAGGTCATACATTCTCGCCTTGATACCAGTAGCGACAACAACAGGACCTGCAATCCTGACTAATTTTCCTTTTTTTTCATCTTGAGCCATAATATCACCTTATTTTGATTTTCAATTATTATTTCCTTATTATTTCTTATTTGATCATGATTAATTATCATAATTATCCTAATTATTTTGCAAACAGGTCAATCCCTATCGCTTTCTTTATCATCTCTCTGAGGTTCTCCTGAGCGCCTGCTTCAATAGACAACACTACTACAACAGGGTTCTGGGAGTTCTCAATAGTCCTCCGGAACCTGGTATCCAGGTGCTTTAGGGATCTGTCGTTCGTGACTAGGATTCCTATTTCCTCGTCTTTCAATGCATCTGAAAAGCAGTCTTTCAGTCTCTCAGCGGACTCTCCTTCAAAGACTTTCTTTATCCCGATGAGCTGGAATCCCATCACGAATTCATTATTGCCAACTACAGCAAGCTCTGCCATCTTTAGTTCCTCGGTAAGACAATCAGGTTGCCTACATAGTCTTCAATATCTTCAAACTTTTTTGATTTCACAATAGCTCTTATGTTCCTGACTTCTATCTCTTTTGCAAACATGTATCCCAGCACAACATCCACACTCAGGCAGTTCTGATGGAACAGCAGTTGCGATCTCTGGAGCAGGAATCTCTGGAACTCTATTTCAGCTCTCATAAGGATATCGTCCTGATCTGCAGACAGGTCAAGCTTATACGGTGTTTTTCTCAGCTCAGTCAGTAATGGCCCGAGCTTGTTCAGTTCCTTTATCCTGTCTACAAAATCCTGCCTGAGGTGTTTTCCGTAACTTATCAGGTAATGCTCAATATCCTGCTTGTCCAGATTGAAATATATCTTTTTCAGTATAAGCCTTAGATTATGTATATCAAATTCATATCGGAAAAATTCAAGGAAGAGCCTACCCTGCTTAGGGATAAGCTTTGCGAATTTAATGCTCTCTTTATAATAATGATAGTCCATGATGTTCTCTATCAGGCTCAATTCACCAGTGTTCTCAAAATAAGTCAGGGCAGTATCATAATCTTTGAGCTTGAGCATCTTCAGTATATCTCTGACATCTTTGTCAGCCATTCCTTTTAGCTTCTCAAGATTGAAGTTTCCTGCCGGTATGAGCATATCCTCAAAATCCATATTTCCTGATAGTTTTGCCCTGAGCAACACTTTGACATTCCAGTAATCATATCTTCTCAGATATTGGTTGATCAGCAGTTCAATATCAGGGTCTGAGATCATCTTTAGCTTAAGGAAGATTTTTGTAAGATGCATGTTAAGTGCATGCTCTACAAGGTCCAGCCCTTCGTGTCTCATTGCAAGGGCATTGATCTCTTCTTTATAGACTCCTTCCTGGAGGAACTTGAGTATCTCAGAGACATTCATCTTCATGAGCTTATCATAATCATGCCTCTTTAGCAGGAGGCTCTTCATAGCGCTGACCCTGGCAGAAGTGTACGGGTTGCTCGCATATTTTATCTGGGCCTTTATCATTTTCCCTGCGCGTATAGCCTCTCAGAAACCGCAGCCATGCTGCCCTGCCTTACAGAATCTAATATACTCTCATAACTCAGGTCGATCCTCTTTGTGCCTTCCTTGTCTTCAAGGATGACTCCTCCTGCGATATCTGCTTCGACAGGATGGTGCTTTTTGAGGAAAGCCATGTCTTTTTTTGAGCAATATACCTTTTCAAACCTGAAATCTGTCGATAATAGCTTCTTCAGATGTGATTCTCTTTTCTTTCCGCTCAGGCTTCTGAGCTCTTCAAGAGTATCTGAAAATACTTTGTCAAGCATCTTCTTCTCAAGGGCAAGCTTCTCTTTTTTCACAGCAGATTCAAGCTCTGCCATCTGGCCTGACCTATACTTCTCATTATTCTCCTTGGCTTCTTTGTCATATTTCTCTTTTATCTCATCGACCTTAGATTCAGCATTCTTGAGTATTGCTTTTCTCTCTTTCTCCTCTTCTTTGAGGAGCTCATTCGCATGCTTCCTAGCGTTATCTAAGATCTCTTTTTTGACTTCATCTATTTCCATAAATATCACCAATTAAAAAGAATCAGGGATTCTTTTTTCTAACCGACTAAATTTAGGATCAATATAGCTACGACCAGTCCGAAAATGACCAGTGACTCAGGGATGACTGTCATGATAAGACCTTTACCGAACAGTTCTTCTTTCTCAGCCATTGCTCCGACTGCAGCTGCACCTATAGCCTGTTCTGCCATACCCGTTCCGACAGCAGTCAGTCCAACTGCTAAAGATGCACCTATAGCTATCAATCCTACACCAACTGTGATTTCAGTTGCCATTATTTTCTACCTCCGATTTCTATTTTTTAGATTATTTAGGTGAATACCCAAATGATTTGTACTTCTTTCCTCCTCCGCCGTAGAATTTTCCGAAAAATTCTACATAATGCAGCCTTAATGAATGAAGGAAAGGACTTAATATTCCTAGCGCGATGTTTATTCCATGCCCAAGGATCATGATTATTGCAGCGGGAATTATTCCGATGATTCCCATGCTTTGTATCATCTGGCCTGAAAGGTCATTGACCACAGCAGCCAGGCTCAACGAAGCAAGTCCTACTGCCATCAGCCTAGCATAAGATAATATATTTGACATGAGTGCAAGGAACATCACTTCAATAACTCCTACAACACCTTCTCCGATAATTGTCAAGATTGCTCCGACTGCGAACATTATCCCTAAGACAGGAAGAGGAGGAAGTATTGAGGCTAACATATCATAAACATGGCCTGTGATGACACCAAGAGGCTCCAGCAGAAGCCATACTATGAGTGGCATTATCATAATCCATCCGCCTTTTTCTTCAAGGGCATGCACTATGCCGTGGTTTTCAAATATGTTTATGAAACCTACAACCAACCCTATAAGTATATGCACTATTCCGAACAATACTGAGATTGAGAGCAGATCGCTTATCTGGTGGCTCCTTGAAAATAAGTGCGGGAAAGGATACACCAGTGCGCCATGTGACTCCATAGGGTGCATGTGCAGAGCATTTATAAGATGCTCAGGCAATGAATCAACAAGATGTTCTCCATAAGCTGGAGGGAAAAACTCAAACCCAAAATACTCTCCAAACACCATTCCGAAGATTATTGTGCTTATAGATGCAATTATGAATGCATTCAGGAAGTTCTTCATCCCCGGCATCTTCATCTTAAGGAATAAGAACAGCCCAAGAGTAACAAGGCCGTATCCCACATCTCCCAGCATAAAACCGAAGAATATCGGGAATGTAAGGAACATGAAAAAAGTCGGATCAATCTCCTTGTAGCTAGGCAGTGTATAAAGCTCCATGAATGCTTCAAAAGGCTCGACCATCTTTGGGTGGTCAAATTCAATAGGGACTTCCTCATGCTTTCCGGGAACTTCAAATTTCATCTTTACTTTGCTGTTTGATACATCCTCTACTTTCTTTTTCAGCATCTTTGACTTGTTCCTTGGGACCCAGCCCCTGAGCAGGAAGGTGTTCTTTGTAGTGGCGAATTTCAGGGGAGCTTCCCCTTTCTCAACTTCCATTGTCAATTTCTTCTCAGATGACAACAGGAAAATCATGTTCTCGCCTTTTAGCTCAGACAGCTCGTCGTTTACTCTCTTCAACTTGTCTGAGACAGCCTTTACTTCATGGTCAAGCTTGACAAACCTCTGGCCCGGAGCGGATGTCAGATCCCTGAAATGCTCTTTAACCACAGGGTTGTCTATTGGCGAGAAATCATAATCCTCTAATACTTTTTCCACGTCATCTTTGCTTTTGTGGTCTGTGAAAACTGCTATTGCCTTTACGCCATTGTAATGGCTGTCGAAGGTCATATTTTTTTTTGATGCCTTTTCAACATCTTCCTTTAGCTTGGCTATCTCAGCGTTTACAAAACCTATGAAGTAAACAGCAGAGGTATAATCGAATTCGTCATCAAACCTGAGCCTAAGTGAGGATAAGGCTTTTTTGATCTCTTTCTTTGTATATATTTCTTTAATCCTTGTGAAATACTCTTTTTTTGCCATGACTTCGCTCACTTTTGAATGGAGCTTTGTGACGTTCTCTTCGATTGTCTCAAATGAAGTCTCTCTCGGTAAGATGTTCTTTCGTTCTATATCCAGATTGGAGATAAGAGACCTTATCTTAACAAGAGTATCAGAATGCTTCTCATTATCAGACAGCGGATTCCCTATGTCAAAGACATCATCATCGCTCTTCTTTGTATAATCCTCAATATGGACTGCGTTCATGTCGTAGAGCTCTTCAATGACCTGTTTCATGTATGATTTAGGTCCGAAGATCGTAAGCTTCAGCATTTGTTTTGGTCTAAGCATTTTAATATGGCCTCCTTACCTTTCCTGGATGATCCTGTCAAGCTCATCAAGCACATAGTCAACTGCCTTGGGCAGGTTCTTGGTGAACTTATCTTCAAGTGATTTGATGTTTTTCATCTCTTCCTTTTTCTTTGATTCTTTTTCAGCATCAGTCTTTTTCCTGTTAGCGGAGATTTTCTCATTTCTTTTTTTCTCCAGCTCTTCCTGTTTTTTCTTAATCAGGGCTGCAGCATCAGACCTCGCGTTGGAAATTGATTCCTCTTTATTTGTTTCAGCATCTGTTATGATCTTGTCAGCTTCAGTCTCTATCTTCCTGACCTCAAGCGCAAAATCATCTAGAAAATCTTCAGTTGTTTCATGTCCATGGCTCATGATTTATCCCCTCGCGATAATTAATTAGCATGCTTGCGAAATTCCAAATATCTTAAAAACTTAATCTACTTAGTCTACTTGGTTTACTTATTTTTATCGACTTCCTCTGTTATCAGCCAGTCGCATAATATCTCAGCTATATGGCCCAGCAAGGCATATAATCTCTTCTTTTTATACGTCTGCAGATCAGTCTCTTCTATCTTGTCAAGCCCGTCCACTGCTTTGACAAACTCAGTAACGTTGTCCTGGGTAAGTTTTTCAAGTATTGCGCTCAGCATCTCCATCATGTTCTCAATCTTGTTTATGAGATGCTTGTCTTCTCCTGTTGTTATGAGGAGGTCTGCGATCTGCTCTGTTATCCTTGATATCATCCCTATGTAGAACAGGTTGATATGCTTTATCCCTGATTCTCTCCTGTACATGAGGGTAGTGATTATTGATTTGTGGATGAGCATGTTGCTCTTGTCTATCTCTTCTTCATATTTCCTGACAAGCTCATGCTTTGGGTCCTGCTTCATCAGTTTTGCTATGCTGAGTATTTTCCTTATCATTGCCTGCAATAATATGTCTGGGTCGCTCAATGCTATTGAAGTGTGGCAACTGATTTCTTTTTCTTCAAACTCCACAAGCTCCAGGCCACCCAGAAGCTTCTTATGGTCTAATATCTGATCCGGAGAGAGCGGCTTTTTGAGATCAATGTGGAACTCTTTCACAGGATTGATATAAGAAGCAGTTATCATCTTATTTATCAGCTCAGGATTCGAGTCATCCAGTTCCAGCTTAAGAGAAGTAAGGCTTGTCTTGGTCTTCTTTGGCTTGACAACAAGATTGCCTGAAGATGATTTTTCCAGGAACACGACTGAGTCTGTTGTTATCTTATGCTCCCTGCACCACGACGCAGGCAGATATAGATAATAGGTGTTCCCCGAACGCTGTATTTTCCTTGAGTCCATACAACCAAGCAGGACTACGTAGTTCTATTTAAATGTTGGGGTTTGGTGAGGTGTAAAGTCTGTTGGATATGGTTGAATAAAAAAATTATTTTTTTGTTGGCAAAACGGAAAACTTAATCCTATTAACTACTTGTTCAGATATTTTACCTTGAAGTTTCCCTCTTACAATTTTAAATATTTCTGCTCCTATTTTTCCTTCCCCAGTTTGTTCTAAAACAACTGCTAAATCAAATTTAATTTTTTTATCATCTCCTCCTTCATAAGTTGAAAATCTATGGGTTTTACTCTCCTCAGTTGATTCTTCTACTGCTTCTGTTACATCTTTTAAAATTGTTTTAATAAATTCCTTGACTTCCATTTCAACGCCTCCCAATAACCCTCTCTCCGTCTTTCATTTTCTTAGAAAGCTGTTCCTCCATTACGCTATCAGAAAAGCATAAAAAGTATTTAATTCTGTTGATACATAATCAGACATGCCTAGTGATTAGATAATTACTAATTTGATAACTTACAATTTTTTATATATGCATCGTATATTTCCTTTTTCTGGCCATATGTTATTTTTACACTATATTTGAAATTGTCTCTTCTAATCCCTAAAATACTGTCTCTAGACCATTTGTTATTGATCTGATTTGCTAAATCAACAGGGTACTTTTTTGAAATCATTGGATTGTGAAACAACTGTTCTTATTTAAATATTCTCAGTGGAAATTTCTCTTAGCTGATAAACTCCCTTTTCACCCAATCTCAACCTTTTTAAATACTCTCTCTTTTTACCTATTCCTGAGGGGTAATCATGGAGAATCTTACGCCGGCTATGCGGCAGTATATGGAGATAAAGAGCAAGCATAAGGAGTGCATAGTCTTCTTTAGGATGGGTGATTTCTATGAGACTTTCTATGACGACGCCAAGACGACATCGAGAGTGCTTGATATTGCGCTTACTAAGAGAGGCATCAGGAATTCCTCAAATTCAATACCTCTGGCAGGCATACCCTACCATGCTCTTGATTCCTATCTGTCAAAGATGATAAAGCAGGGATATAAGGTGGCTATAGTGGAGCAGCTTGAAGATCCTAAGCTTGCAAAAGGTGTTGTCAAAAGAGATGTTGTCAGGATAGTTACACCTGGCACTGTCATGGAGCAGAACATGCTCGGGAACAGCAACAATTTCATAGCATCTATTATGACAGGAAAAAAAATAGGAATAAGCTTTGTGGACATATCCACAGGAGAGTTCTTTGCCACAGAAGCAGATACAATGGAAGAGGCGATGGCAGAGCTTTTCAAATATACTCCATCTGAGATAATCGCTCCGATGAGCACAGAGACAGATATTGTCATGAACAGGATGCTTGAAGATGCAGGCATCTATGTGACGCACGCAAGCGATGTTGATTTCTATGCAGAAAATGCAAAGAATGTCCTCCTGAAACATTTTGGAGTTGCCTCTGTTGACGGTTTCGGACTGAAAGACAAGAGCTATGCAGTTTCCTCTTCAGGAGCATTGTTGAGCTATCTGTACGAGACCCAGAAGAATTCTCTTGATTATATCAAGAACGTGAACTATTATTCCGGAAAAGAATTTGTCCTAATGGACCAGACCACAATTAAGAATCTTGAGCTTGTAAGGAGCCTGAGAGATGGCAGCCATAAAGGTACTTTGTTTAATGTGCTTGATAGGACATCAACACCCTCAGGAAGCAGATTGCTGAAAAAATTTCTGCTCAAACCTCTTGTAGATTCAAATAAGATAAATGAGCGGCTTCTTGCAGTAGAAGAGCTTATTGATAAGCATTTTCTCCACCAAGAAACAATAGGCGTGCTTAAGAATATTTCAGATATAGACAGGCTTATCTCCAGGATAAATTACGGAAATTCCAATCCAAGGGACCTTGTCAATCTCCAGGCCAGCCTTTCTATGGTGCCTGAGCTGAAAAAGCTGCTGGCTGAGATGGATACTTTGCTTCTTGGGAAGCTTGCAGAGATGGCATCTATGACTCACCTTGTCCATCTTATCGATGCTGCTATCAAAGACGAGCCGCCTGCAAACACTGTAGACGGTAATTTTATCAAGCCAGGATTTGACTCTGAGCTTGACAGCCTTAGGGAGATTTCAATAAATGCAAAAAAGATAATAAGGGGTATGGAAGAAGAAGAGCGGGAAAAGACAGGTATAAAATCTCTTAAGATAAGGTTCAACAAAGTTTTCGGCTACTATATAGATGTTACCCGGCCTAATATAGAGCTTGTGCCTCAGCATTATATAAAAAAGCAGACCCTGGTGAACTCAGAGCGCTTCATCACAGAAGAGCTCAAAGAGCTTGAAGAACAAATTCTTTCTGCAGAAGAGAAGATAATCTTTATAGAGCAAAGGCTGTTTGATGAGATAGTAGCTAAGATAAAATCTGAGACAAAGAAGATCCAGGCAATAGCTGATAATATCGCTTATCTGGATGTGCTATGCTCGTTTACCACAGTTTCTCTAAACAATAATTATACTAAGCCCCTGATGCATAATGATTTCAGGCTGAAGCTCATAAGCTCAAGGCATCCTGTTGTTGAGCGGATCTCTGATTTCATACCGAATAATGTCATCATGAATGACACAAACAGGATGATGATAATTACCGGGCCTAATATGGCAGGAAAATCAGTCTATATGAGACAGGTTGCCCTAAATGTGATAATGGCGCAGATAGGTTGCTTTGTGCCCAGCCAGGAGGCTGAGATAGGAGTAGTTGACAAGATATTCTGCAGGACAGGCGCATCTGATGACATATCCCAGGGGCAGAGCACTTTCATGGTGGAGATGTCTGAGACAGCCCAGATACTGAACAGCGCTACAGAAAATTCACTCATAATATTGGATGAGATAGGCCGCGGCACCAGTACTTATGACGGCGTGTCAATCGCATGGGCAGTGGCTGAATACATAGCCAAGAACCTAAAATCAAAGACACTTTTTGCCACGCATTACCACGTCCTGAACAACATGGAGTCAAGGGTGCAGGGCATAAAGAATTATAATATTGCGATTAAGGAAAACGAGGGCAACATAATTTTCCTTAGGAAGATAATTGAGGGAGGCACAGACAAGAGTTACGGCATCCACGTAGCAAAGCTGGCAGGCATGCCTCCCGAGGTCATTGACAAGAGCAAGGAGATACAGTTCAGGTTAGAGCATGAAGATGAGATTGCCGAGAAGATAATAATCGAGACCAGGAAAAAGAAAGAAAAAGACGTCCTCACAGATGAAGTTGAAGAGATTGACAGATTGATAAAGACACGGCAGCTGAGATTGGATGAGCTGGGGTAAAAAGAATATTTTCAACTCTTTTTCTTTATCTCTCCCAGGATCAGCTCAACGACCTGATTAATATCCTTGTCAGTCGTATCAACAACAAGGTCATAATTCTTCTTATCTGTATAGTCAAAGCCGTAGTAGCGTATCCATCTTTCTTTGTTTATTTCTTCTCTTTTCCTGAATGCTTCCACAGCTTCTTCTTCTGTCTTGTAGGTCTCGGCCTCTCTTTTTTTCCCTGAGACTCTTTTTGACCTTATTTTCGGATCTGCATCCATAAATATCTTGTAAGCATGGGGAATAAAGTGAGGGCTGAGCCAGGCATCAATTATAAAATTGTCTTCTGTCTGCCCAATCTTCTTCTGCTTTTCGTCGACCATCCTGTCAATAGAGGGATCTGTTTTTTCAAGCTCCATCAGCTTAAGGATAGACAGGCCTTTTGCCTTTGCAATCTCTCTCTGGAAATCACCCATAGAATAATGCTTATAGCCAAGCTTCTCAGCAAGTATCTTCGCAACAGTGCTCTTACCGCTGCCTGCGGTGCCTGATATCGCTATTATCATAAGTCAGAAGAAACAAGGTGATTATATATATTTTACTTTACCATGTCTGCAATTGCAGCGCTCATTGAAGCAGGAAATGCAACAAGCACTGCTCTTTTTAGTGCAAGCAAGTTGTTTGTTCCCCAAGGTGCTTTTCCAATTAGGAATAAGATTATACTAACAACCAGAAACGACATCAAATATGTCGAGAGGATTCTCTTAAAGAATTCTTTTGAATTATCTTTGAATTTATTTCTATAATAATTATAATAAACAAATAAAGAGATGAAAATAAGCGATAAAAACATAATCAAAATAATATTCAAAATCTGAAGGCTTTCACCTAATCTCCACGTTTCTTCTGTGAAGGCGACTGGCACAGCCAAGATTGAAGCGCCTATTATAACCTGGACAAGGTCTCTTGGATAAAATTCAAGCATTACTGGGTTTATTATCTGCTGTAAAATTTTTCCCTTGCTGTCTAATACAGTAACAATTTCTCTTAGTTTTCCATCAACCCTGATTATCTTTCTCAGTGTCTTTACTTTTTGATCTTTTTTTGACATGTCTACTTCTTCTTCCTCTTTTCCTTCTTATACACAATAGTCCTGTGCGGGAAGGGTATCTCAATACCTTCTTTGTCGAATCTCTCTTTTATTGACTCGTTAAGGTCGCATCCCATCGTAAATGCATCTGCAGGGTCCTTTGCCCAGACCGATGCCCTGAGATTGACAGAGGACTCTCCGAGCCCGACTACTCTCACAACAGCCACAGGCTCCTTGTTCCTCTTATCTTCTTCTGTCCTGTTATCCAGGCACAGAGGATGCTTCTCTGCTTCCTGCTGCATTATCTTCTTTGCTTTCTTGATGTCAGAATCATAGCTGATGCCAATCTCGATGAACCTGCAGATTTTCTCGTCTCCGATGCTTGAGTTTTCGACAACTTCATTTGCAATCACAGAATTTGGGATTACAATCCGCCTGTTTTCAAAATTCCTTATTATTGTATGCCTGAGTGTGATGTCTTCAACAATGCCTGATATGTCAGGCTTAATCCTTACCCTGTCACCTACTCTGAATGGCTTGAAAAGGACGATGAACAGGCCATTTATGAGATTGCCGAATGCCTGCTGGGCTGCAAAGCCTATTATGATAGCAAGCACACCGGCGCTCGCGAATATTGAGACAGAGAGTGTCCTGAGGGGGGGGATCATGTAGATAGCGATTCCAATGCCGATTATGTAGATCAGCCCAGAAAGAAAATGGGTGAGGAAAGTATAATGCGAGAGGTCAATATGCGAACTTTTTGATGCTTTACTGATAAAATTAAGCATAATCTTTTTCAATACCTTAGCAACAATAAAAGTAGTCAGAATAATCCCGATGACAAGGATGATGTTCTCAAATTCATCCCAGAGAAAAATACTGATAGAATCAATGCTTATCACATTACCACCCTTTCAGATTTTTATTGTTTTTTATGTTGGAACTGATAAATCTCTGAAGTATATAAATTTTGATGTTTTCAGCCTTAGCCAGGTTATAAAAACTTTTTACAGAAAGATAGATTTATAAACTGCACCAATACTACTTTTGCGCATGGAACCGAAAAACTTTTTGTTTATAACACTGGATAACCTGTGTTCGGATTTGGCGTGGCATATTGTGAAAGAGGGGCACAATGTCAAGTACTATACTGATAACAAAAAAGAGCAGGAAGTCGGAGACGGGTTTGTGCCTAAGATATCCAACTGGAAAAAGGAAGTTGACTGGGCGGATGTGATTATATTTGACGATGTCCTAGGGCAGGGAAAGATCTCCAAAAAGCTGAGGGACAAAGGCAAGGCAGTAGTAGGAGGCACACCTTATACAGACATGCTTGAAGATGACAGGGAATTCGGCCAGGTGGAGATGAAGAAGTACGGCATCAATATCATACCCCAAAAGGATTTCACATCATTTGAAGATGCGATTGAATATGTGAAGTCTAACCCCGGAAAATACGTCATAAAGCCGAGCGGGGAAGCTGCCAATCTCAAGGGCCTGCTTTATATAGGCGAGGAAGATGATGGCGGTGATGTCATACAGGTATTATCTGATTATAATAAGGCATGGGCTAAGAAAATCCCCAGGTTCCAGCTCCAGAAGAGGATTTCAGGTGTTGAAGTTGCTGTCGGAGCTTTTTTCAACGGAAATGAGTTCGCATACCCGATAAATGTGAATTTTGAGCATAAGAAACTGTTTCCAGGAAATCTCGGGCCTTCTACTGGAGAGATGGGCACATCTATGTTCTGGTCAGGCCCAAACAAGATCTTTAACCAGACATTAAGGAAACTTGAAAGCAGGCTTAAAGGTTTTAGGGGGTACATAGACCTTAACTGCATCGTAAATGAAGAAGGGGTTTTTCCTCTTGAATTTACTTCAAGGTTTGGATATCCTACTATATTCATCCAGATGGAAGGAATCCTCAATCCGATAGGAGACTTATTCTTTAATTTAGCATCAGGTCGTGATCCTGAACTTAAGACC